>DATCOK010000348.1:0-7007 GCA_036564765.1 Candidatus Acidiferrum sp.
TTACCTTTACCTTTATAGATGCCCCGCCCCATACAGGGGTTTCAAGAGCGGCCGCACTCCAACGTTGCTCGAGCGTCACCCGGCCGACCGTTCGCCAAGCCACCGCAAAAGCCGCGCCTTTGGATATAGCACGCTCTTCGCCACCAGGTTGTTATATTTGTTTATTCGATCGGGAGGCAGCTCATCACTCCAGATGACAATCCGGCGCGCGATGTGCACGCCACGGTCCACGCGCATAACGATCACGACGGCCAGCTGCCCGTCCACCTCGGCACCTCCGCCTTCACCGCCGCCGGCTGGCCAGGCACCTTCTACCCCGAGGGTTTGAAGCCACAAAATTACCTATCGTTCTACGCACAGAATTTCGACAGCGTCGAAGTAAACTCCACGCTTTACGGTTGCCCTTCCCCGCGTACCGTTGCCAACTGGGCAGCCAAAACTCCCGACCGTTTCATTTTTTCCATTAAAACCCCGCGCTCCATCACCCACGACAAAATCCTCGTCGATTGCGACGCGGAGCTGGAAGAATTTCTGACCACCATGGAAATACTCGGCCCCAAGCTGGGGCCCATCCTGTTGCAGTTCCCGCAATTCAGTCCCGGCGTTTTTCCCGACCGCCACGCTTTCACCGACCGGCTGATTCCCTTCCTGAAAAAGCTGCCCGCCGAAAAAAAATACGCCGTCGAAATTCGCAACAAGGAGTGGCTGGACGCGGAATTCGCAGACTTGCTGCGCCAGAGACGAATCGCGCTGGTGCTCCAGGACCTTTTCTACATGCCGCGCCCTGAAGAACTCGCGCAAAAATTCGATCCCATCACCGCGGGTTGGACCTACATCCGCTGGCTGGGCGACCGCAAAGGCATCGAGCAGCAAACTATGGTGTGGGACAAAACCATCGTCGACCGCAGCAAGGAATTAAGCAGCTGGGTCGATTTCTGTTATCAGATCAAAAAACGCGGCATCCTCATCTACGCCTACGCCAACAATCACTACGCCGGCAACGGCCCCGCCACTCTCCGCCACTTCCGTGACCTCTGGCGCAAAAAAGGCTTCCCGCCTCTGCCAGAACCACTCCCACCAACTCCTGCTGCGTCGCTCCCTAAACAACCCAGCCTCTTCGAATAAACAACTCCCATCCAGATGATCGGCGACACGGTCACGGCGTGACCGTGGACCCGTAGCTCAGCCCTTCCCCGCTTTTCGGCACATCGTAATTATTCCAGAACCACAAGGGCTCCAGCTTCTTCTGCTCCGGCCAAACTTGGTTCAGCGTGTCCCCCTCAAACAATTCCCCGTTCTTCATCACCCAGTGAATCGTATTGGTATTGTGAATGTCGTCCAGTGGATTCTTGTCGAAAATCACCAGGTCCGCCAATTTCCCCGGTTCAATGGAGCCGAGGTCCTGCGGCCGCCCCACGATCTTCGCTCCGTTGGACGTCGCGCAGCGCAAGACTTCTATGGGCGTCATCCCTCCGCTCGCCAGCATCCACATTTCCCAGTGGTAGCCCAGCCCCTGCAGTTGCCCATGACTCCCAACGCCCACGAGCGTGCCCGCGCGCTGCAGTTTGGCCACCTGCGCCGACAGTCTCGGAAACGCGTACTCATCCTTGCGGAACCATCCCGGCCGACGCTTGGTTTTCTCATCAATAATTTTGTGCGGCGTGAAATGGTTCAGCTTGGCGTTGTCGTGCACCTCGGTATTTTCGTACCAGTAGTCTTCGCCAAACGGCCCGCCGTAATTCACGATCAGTGTGGGCGTCTCGGAAATTCCCGACTGCGCGAACATCTGAATCACATCCTTATAGAGCGGGGTGATCGGCAAGGTGTGCTCGTTCCCGTGGAACCCGTCGATCACGTGTGTCAGGTCCAGCTTCAGATCGAGTCCGCCTTCCGTCGTCGGCATCATCTCCAGCTCTTTCGCGGCCTGCACCATGTACTGGCGCTGCCTGCGATTGCCCACGATGTAGCTCTTGATGTTGTGCGTGCCGTAATATTTGCGATATTTCAGCAGCACTCCCTTCACTTCTTCCATGCTCTGAAAATTATTGTCGGAGAAAACTCCCGGCCCGGTCGAAAACGCCCGCAACCCGATGATGTCTCCGGTATCTACCAGGTCCTGATACGCGAACATGTCGTTCGAACCGGTCTGCACGTCGAGCCCGGCGGTCACGCCATACGCGAGATTGGCGAGAAACGCCCAGTTCTGCGTGTCCAGAATGCCGCGGCGGATCTCCGTCCAGTGCGCGTGCGTGTCGATAAATCCCGGAGAAATAGTTTTCCCCCGGACATCAAATACTTTCGCGCCCGATGGGATACTGCCCCGTGCGCCGACACTCTTGATGCGGTTGTCCTCGATGACGATGTCGGCATTTTTCAACACTTCGTCGCCCTTCATGGTCACCACGGTCGCGCCGCGCAGCACGATGCCGCCCTTCGGTTTATGCCGCGGCATTTCCAGCGTCACGGGAATTTCTTCCACGTTCTTGTCTTCTTCTTTCAATTTCTTCGGCTCTTTTTTCTCGTCCTTCTTTTCATCTTTCTCGTCATCTTTTTTGGCGCTTTCCTCCGCCTTCGCATCGCTATCTTTTTTGCCGGCGTCCTTAGCGTCGTCTTTAGCGTCGTCTTTCTTGTCGCCGTCTTTTTTCTCGTCCTTCGGCGGCTCGAAAGAAATAGCGCTCAGCGGTTCGCGAAACAAACTCGGCCCGACCGCCCAGGTAATGGTCTTGCCGTCATCCGCCCACGCAAAGTAATCCGCCCCGATGTCCGTCAGTCGTTTCGCCGGAACCGCCGCGGACGATACGTTCACCGTCGGCGCTTCCCCGCCCACCACTGGCATGGCGATCAGATACAGCTGGTTCATCACGTGGGCCAGTACCCATTGCCCATCGGGACTGGCCTGCACATCATCCGCGGCCTGCGGCTCCTCGGCAAAAAATGCGCCCTGCCCCTTCACTTGCAGATGCGTGCGCCGGTCCGTGCCGTCGAAACGCAGCGACACCAGCCCCTGCGGCGTGTACACGTACACACGATCCTTGTCATGCGTGAAGTGCGGCCCTCCGGCTCCGCGTGCCGGCAAAATCAGATTGGCGTCACCGCCTTCCGCGGGAATCCACACCAGGTCCGCGTTACCGGTTTGTCCGCCGTCGAACTCGCTGTTCTCGCGGTCGTACGCATTGCCGCGCAGCACCACGATTTTCGTTCCATCCGGCGACCATGCCGGATTGCTGTACACCGCCAGCGACTTGGACAGCTGCACCGGCTGGCCGCCTTCCAAGGGCGCCTTCCACAACTGCCCGCCTTCGCTCGACCACGTCACGTACGCGACGGACTTCCCGTCCGCGGACCACGCCGGCTGAAACTCGTGCCCGTCGCCGCTCGTCAATCGCCGCGGTGTGCCTTTGGGCAAATCCATGATGTACACGTGGGTCATCGCCGAGAATGCCAGCTTCTTGCTGTCCGGCGATTCCACCGGGTCCATGATCAGGCGCGCCTTCACCGGCCCTTCTTCCACCCGCTGCGGAAAGTCCAGTTTCGGCCCGATCTCCTGTGATACTTGAGCGGTGAACGGAATTACTTTCTCTTTCCCGCTGGCCAGATCCAGCCGGCGGATTTTTCCGTCCTGGTTGTAGACGATTTCCCTTCCATCAGGCAGGAAGGCATAACCGGGAAAAACGTCGCGGGTGAATCGCGCTTCCTGGTCGTCGCGCGTAATCGGATATTTCACCCAGCGATCTTCTCCGGTTTCGAGATTGCGCAGCCGCATTCCCGTTTCCGTTTCGAATCGCGTGATGTACGCCAGTTGCTTGCCGTCCGGCGACAGTACTGGCCGGAATGCGCTGTCCTGCTGCGAGATGATTTCGTCTTCGTCGCCGGTCTTGCGGTCGCGGCGCACAATCTTCCACAGCGGCAACTGCGCGTTGTAACTAAACGGTCCCTGCCGCACCGCGTAGTACAGATATTTTCCGTCCGGCGAAGGGCTCACCCCCACCGCGTTGTGCCGTTCCTTGCGCGGCGTCGTCGGTGTGGGCTTCGCCTTGGTGATCTGCACGCCGGTGCCGCCGTCCACGTGAAACATCCACAGCTCGTTCGCGCCGATCGCGAACGGCGTCTTGGACGCCACGATATATTTCCCGTCCGGTGTCCACGTCGGCGAAATAAAATCGTCGTTGCCGTTTTTCGACACTTGCTTCACTCCCGTGCCGTCCGGGTGAATGATCCACAGGTTCTCGCTGCCCTCGCGGTCGGAAATAAACGCGATCCACTGCCCATCGGGCGAGAATTTCGGCTGGCTATCAAATGCCATGCCGCCCGAAATCAATTTCGCCTGCCCGCCTTCGATCGGCAGCGTGTACAAATCGCCCATCAGCTCAAACACAATGGTCTTGCCGTCCGGCGACACGTCCAGCGACAGCCACGTCCCTTCGTCCGTGCTGAAGGAAATTTTGCGGTCGCCCTTTAGCGGCAGGCCCTTCTTGTCGTCTTTCTTGTCCTTATCGTCTTTCTTGTCCTTATCGTCTTTCTTATCCTTATCGTGTTTCTTATCTTTCTTCTCGTCATCGCTCGCGGCGGCCGACTCATCATCCGGCTCTTGCCCCGCGTGGATCGACGCCGAGGCATCCAGTTGCGGCGCGGCAAACGACCGCGCGCCCGCGAAACTGCAAAACCACGCCAAAGTCAAAGCTCCGAGCGTCACCGCCGCCCGCCAACCTGCCAAGCCACTCCCACCCACACCCGTATCCTTCATTCCTGTTTCCCCCATGCCACCGTTTGACGTGTAAAACGCAAATATCTCTTTAGACAGATTGCGTCCGCGCGAGACTCCGCGCGGGACTCCACCCACGACTTGGCCTCGAATCACGGACGCCGCAGCCTGCGAAGCCGGGCATCATACCGCGCCCGGCCAGTCCGCGCATTATCTTCGTGAGAGAAGCCCCTGCGTATCGATCACTCAAACCAAAAAGTGCTGCGCCTTTCGGCATCACACTTCATCGCTACGCATCGTGATTGGCGCCGCTACCAGTACAATCATCAAGCTGCCAAATCGCAGCTGGCACATCTAATTGCAGCCGACCGGGGGCATAAATCGGAATGAGCGCGCTGAGGTCAATCGCCAGTGGACCAATGCTCATTCACCCGGCGGAGCGCCCGGAGACACTCGACCTATCGCTGGTCCTTCCGACTCTGAACGAAGCGCCGCACATAGCCCCGGTGGTCGAGCAACTCGTCGCCCAACTCAGCGCCATCCCTGAACTGACCTACGAAATTATCATCGTTGATGACGACAGCCCGGACGGCACGTACCAGGAAGCCCTTGAACTGGCCGCGAAATTCCCGCAAGTCCGCGCGATCCGCCGCGAAGGCCAACGCGGTCTGTCTACCGCGGTTTTAGCCGGTTGGCAAATCGCCCGCGGCGAAGTGTTTGGCGTCATGGATGCCGACCTGCAACATCCGCCTCAATCCGTAGCCGCTTTATGGCGCGCCATAACCCACGGCGCAGAATTGGCCGTAGCCAGCCGCTACATCGAAGGCGGCGGCGTCAGCGACTGGCATCTGCCGCGGCGCATCGTTTCGCGCTTCGCGCAACTACTCGGACTCGTGGTGCTCCCAGAAGTGACCGGCAAGTTGAGCGACCCGATGAGCGGCTACTTCCTGGTGCGCCGCTCGTGCCTCGAAGGCCGCACCCTGAAACCGCTCGGCTACAAAATTCTCGTCGAAGTTCTGGCGCGCGGCGATGTCGGCCACATTTCCGAAGTGCCTTACGTCTTCAGCGAGCATCCCCACCGCGCCAGCAAGGTTTCCGCGGGCGTGCTCGGACAATACCTCCAGCATTTGGCGCGCATCCGCATCGATCTACTGAAAGCTTCGCCCTTCGTGCGTTTTTGCATTGTAGGCGCCAGCGGCACGCTCATCGATACTCTGGTGCTGTTTCTCCTGAGCGACCCCCGCACCCTTGGCTGGGGCCTGACTCGCAGCAAACTCATCGCCGCCGAATTGGCCCTCACTAACAATTTCATCTGGAACGATTTGTGGACCTTCGGCAAGTTTTCCATCCATCAGACCGGCTTCCGCCAGCGCCTGCGGCGTTTCTTGAAATTCAATCTGCTCTGTTCCGTGGGAATTATTCTGAATCTCATCATTCTGAATATTGGCTTCAACATCTTTCACATGAACCGTTACATCGCCAATCTCTCCGCCATTTTTCTGGTCACCTTCTGGAATTACAATACCAACCGCAAACTTAGCTGGCGCACCACCGCAAAAGATTAGAAAATCATCGCCATGAAAAAATCCCTTCGTTCCGCGATCGTGTTTGTAATCCTCGTGTGCTTCGCAACGCTAATGTCCACTGTCCGCGCACAAAGTCCCGCAGCACCGGAATTAGGCGCCGCCAATCAACTGGCTCACGACATCTTCAAGCAGCTCATCGAGATCAATACCACCGACTCCGTCGGTAATGTCACCACTGCTTCCGAAGCCATGGCTGCGCGCTTTCGTGAAGCGGGCTACACCGATAAGGAAATAATCCTGGCCGGGCCTAACGAAAAAAAGAAAAATCTGGTCCTGCGCCTGCGCGGTAGCAGCAACCGCAAACCCGTTTTATTTATCGGCCACCTCGACGTCGTGGAAGCCCGCCGCGAGGACTGGACCACCGACCCGTTTCAGTTCGTCGAGAAAGACGGCTTCTTCTACGGCCGCGGCACCAATGACATGAAAGCCGGCGACGCCCTAATGGTCACCAACTTCATCCGCCTCAAAAAAGAAGGCTACGTCCCCGACCGCGACCTCATTCTCGCGCTCACCGCCGATGAAGAAGGCGGCAACTACAACGGCATCGACTGGCTGCTCAAGGAGCATCGCGACTGGATCGACGCCGAATACTGCATCAACCTCGACGGCGGCGAGTTCATCAAGGAAAACGGCAAGCACCTGATGGCTTCCATGCAAGGCAGCGAAAAAGTCTACGCCGACTATCAATTCGAATCGCTGAACCCCGGGGGCCACAGCTC
>DATCOK010000349.1:0-2592 GCA_036564765.1 Candidatus Acidiferrum sp.
GTTGCAATACACCTCGGGATCGACCGGCGATCCCAAAGGCGTGGTACTGACGCACGCGAATTTGATGGCCAATATTCGCGCGGTAGGCGAAGCGGTGGAGATGCGGCCGGAGGATGTGGGCGTGAGTTGGCTGCCGCTGTATCACGACATGGGATTGATCGGGGCGTGGCTGACGCTGCTGTACTACAACATTCCGCTGACGGTGATGTCACCGATTGCTTTTTTGACGCGCCCGGAACGCTGGCTGTGGGCCATCCACAATCATCGTGGGACGTTGAGCACGGCACCGAATTTTGCGTACGAATTGTGCGTGCGAAAAATCGCCGACAAAGATATCGAGGGGCTGGACCTGAGTTCCTGGCGCATGGCCATGAACGGCGCTGAGCCGGTGAATCCGGGAACGCTGGAGCGCTTTGCGGCTCGGTTCGGGAAATATGGATTTCGGCGTGAAGCGCTGCTGCCTGTTTATGGATTGGCGGAGGCCTCGCTGGCGGTGACGGTGCCGCCACTGGGTCGCGGACCGGTGGTGGACCACATCGAGCGGGAGGCGTTCGCGTCGAGCGGGCGGGCGATTACCACGCAGTCCCAAGACGAAAATTGTATTTCATTTGTTTCGGCGGGAGTGGCGGTGCCGCGCCATGAAATTCGCGTGGTGAATGGCGCCGGTGAAGAAGTGCCGGAGCGCACCGAAGGATTTTTGTGGTTTCGCGGACCTTCGGCGACGACCGGCTACTACAAGAACAAAACGGCGACAGCGGCGTTGCTGGCGGAAGGCCCGGCGAGTGTGTCTGGAGAATTCGCGTGGGTGAATTCGGGCGATCGCGCGTACATGGCGGACGGCGAGTTGTACGTTACCGGGCGCGTGAAAGACATCATCATCAAGGGCGGGCGAAATTTGTACCCGCACGAAGTGGAGGAGCTAGCGGGGCGCGTGGAGGGCGTGCGCAAGGGCTGCGTGGTGGCGTTTGGCATCAAGGATCAGGCCAGCGGCACGGAAAAAATGGTGGTCGTGGCGGAAGCGCGCGAGATCGATGCGTCGCGGCGCACCGCCATGGCCGCGAAAGTTACGGAGGAAGTGTCGCGCGGGTTGGGACTGCCGCCGGATCGCGTGGAGTTGATTCCGCTGGGCAGCATTCCGAAAACTTCGAGCGGAAAGCTGCGGCGGGAAGAGACCAAGCAGCTGTATCTGGCGGGGACGCTTACTGCCGGCAAGCCTCCAGCGTGGTTCCAAATCGCCAGACTGGGCGCGGGTGGAACGTTGGGCGCGACGGGCCGAGGAATTGTTCGCGGGGTCCGGCGCGGTCTGGACTTTTTGTATGGCGTTTATTTCGCGGTGGTATTTGCGGCGTGGATCGTGCCGACCTGGGTGATCGTGCAGCTGTACACCGATCACACCCAGGCGGGCGTGTTTACCAATCGCGCGCTGAAGATCTTGTTTTTTCTGATTGGCTGCAAGGTGCGCGTCCACGGCAAAGAGTTCATGGAGACGCCCGGCGCGAAGATTTATGCGTCGAATCACACGAGTTATTTCGATGTGGTGGCGCTGATGATGGGACTGGGCGTGCCGTACCGCTTTGTGGCCAAGATGGAAGTGACCGGCATGCCGTTCATCGGCACGTTTATGCGGCAGATGGGGCATCTTTCGTTTGACCGCTCCGACGCGGAGTCGCGTTTGCACCAGGCCGCCGAGATGGAAGACGTTTTGCGGAAAGGCGAATCGGTTTTTGTTTTTCCGGAAGGGACGTTTACGCGGGAGCCGGGCGTGCGGCCGTTTCAGTTGGGCGCTTTCAAGGCCGCGGTGGAAACGGGCGCGCCGATCATTCCGGTTTCGTTGCGAGGGACGCGGGAGTTTTTGCCAGACGGGTCGTGGTTGCCGCAACCCGCGGATGTGACCATTACGTTGTCGGCACCGATAGTTCCGCGAGTCGCGAGCGGAGATGCGGCGGATTGGCATGAATTGATTCGGTTACGGGATGAAACGAGGGAGGCGGTGGCGCGGAATTCGGGGGAGGCGGTTTTGTAGTAATTGTTGTCCGGGCTTTTTGTTCCATTGATTTTGTGTTTGTCTTGGCTGCAGCCATGTTTGGGAAGGGACCTGATGAATTACCGGCGATTTGGGCGGGCGGGATGGAATGTCAGCGAGATTGGTTACGGCATGTGGGGGATGGCGGGGTGGACCGGCTCAGAGGATCGCGAGTCGCTGGAGTCGCTGCAGCACGCCGTGGACCTGGGTTGCAATTTTTTTGATACCGCCTGGGCCTATGGCGAGGGGCACAGCGAGAAATTGCTGGGACAAATTATTCGCGCGAATCCGCTCAAGACGTTGTATGCGGCCACAAAAATTCCACCGAAGAACCGGCGCTGGCCGAGCCAACGGGAATTCACTTTGGACGAGTCGTATCCGCCGGAATATATCGAAAAGTATGTGCACAAGAGTCTGGAAAATACCGGCGTGTCGAGGCTGGACTTGATCCAGTTTCACACCTGGGAGGATGGTTGGCTCGACGACGACCGGCTGGTGAAGGCCATCGATAAGCTGCGAACGGGAAATGAGGTGCGCGCGGTGGGCATCAGCATGAATCGCTGGGAGCC
>DATCOK010000350.1:0-3408 GCA_036564765.1 Candidatus Acidiferrum sp.
TTGTGGCGGGCGCGCGAAAATTGTTGCCGGAGATTGGCCTTGGAGATTTGCAGGTGGCGTATTCGGGGTTGCGGCCGAAGCTGGTCCCTCCGGAGGATCACGGGATTGCGGATTTTGTTATTGAGCGGGATGCGAATGTGCCGCGGATGATTCAGCTTGTGGGGATTGAGTCACCCGGGTTGACAGCGGCGGCTTCGATTGCGCGGGAAGTTGGCGGGATGGTGGGGGAGATTTTGGCGTGAGAGGGTTGCTAGGCGATGACGATTCGGAGGAATTTTTTTTTGCCGGCGCGCAAGAGGAAATTGTTGGGCTTGCTCAGGTCGATTTCTTTGCGCGGGTCGTCGATGCGCTGGCCGTCGATTTCGACGGCGCCTTGTTTGACGAGCCGCTCGGCTTCGCTGATGGATGGAGCGGCCCCGATGGCCATGAGAAAGGCTTTGATCGGTTGCGGCTTACCGACGGGTACGGTTTTTTCCGGAGCTTCCTGTGGGGCTTCGCGGTCGCGGAAGACGCGCTGGAATGTTTCAGAGGCTTTGCCGGCGGCATCTGCGCCATGGAAGCCGGAGACGACTTCGCGGGCCAGCAGCATTTTTACGTCCATGGGATGTTTAACGCCGGCGGTGACGTCGGATTTGAGTGCGGAGATTTCTTCCGGAGTGCGGTCGGTGACCAACTCGTAGTAGGACCACATCAATTCGTCAGGGATGGACATCATTTTACCGAACATCTGGTCCGGCGCTTCGGTGATGCCCACGTAATTGCCGAGGCTCTTGGACATTTTGCGCGAGCCATCGAGGCCGACGAGGATGGGCATGGTGAAGGCCACTTGCGATTCCTGGCCGTACTCGCGCTGAATTTCGCGGCCCATCAGCAAATTAAATTTTTGTTCGGTGGCGCCCAGCTCGACGTCGGATTCAAGGACCACCGAATCGTAAGCGACCAGCAGCGGGTAGAGCAATTCGTGCATGGAGATGGGCTGCTGGTTGGTGAGGCGAGTGTGAAAATCCTCGCGCTCGAGCATCCGGGCCACGCGGTATTTGGCACACAGCCGCACGATGTCGTAACTGGATAATTTGTCGAGCCACTCGCTGTTGTAGCGGATTTCCGTTTTGCCGCGATCGAGAATTTTGAAAACCTGCTCGAGGTAGGTTTCCGCGTTGGCGTTGACCTGTTTGCGGGTGAGCGGCGGGCGGGTTTCGGATTGCCCGGTGGGGTCGCCGACCATGGCGGTGAAGTCGCCGATGAGAAATACGGCGGTGTGGCCCATTTCCTGAAAATGTTTGAGCTTGCGAATGACCACGGTGTGGCCGAGGTGAATGTCCGGCGCGGTGGGGTCGACACCGAGTTTCACGCGCAGGGGCTTGCCGGTTTTCACGGACTTTTCGAGTTTGGATTGCAGCTCGGCTTCGCGAATGATTTCCGCGCTGCCTTTTTTCAGGTAGGCGAGTTGTTCGGCGACGGGTTTGAAGGCGGCGGTGGTCATTTGTGAGCTGCTTGATCGGCGAGTTGCAACACGCGGCGGCCTGCGATTTTGAAGCGGCCTTCGAGCACGATTTTCACCGCCTCGGAATAGATGCGGTGCTCCTCGCGCAGAATTTTTTCGGAGAGGGTATCCGAGGTGTCGTGGTCCGCGACGGGCACTACGGATTGCAGGATGATGGGGCCAGCGTCGAGATTTTCGTCGACGAAATGCACGGTGCAACCGGCAAATTTCACGCCGTATTCGAGAGCCTGGCGCTGTGATTCGAGGCCCGGAAAGGAGGGGAGCAGCGAAGGATGAATATTAAGGATGCGCTGCGGAAAACATTGGATGAAATAGGGCGAGAGCAAGCGCATATAGCCGGCCAGACAGACCAGGTCGACGCTATTTTCGCGAAGGACGGCCACGACTTGGCGGTCGTAGGCTTCGCGTTCGAGTCCGCGCGAGGAGATGACCTTGGTGTTGTGGCCGCGGGCTTGGGCGCGCTCGATGCCGAGAGCGCCTTCACGATTGGCGATGACCACGGCGATCTGGGCGTCAGGAATGTGACCGGTAGAAATGTTATCTGCCAGGGCTTCAAAGTTGGAGCCGCGTCCGCTGAGTAGCACGCCGAGATTTTTTTTCATGAATGGAAAACGTTAGCACAATCGATTGCGCGGGCAAAACCCGGGCACTCGATGGTGGCGAGTCAGTTTTCGATAAGTGTCTTAATGAAGACCTAGGAATCGTCGGATAATACGGAATCGTGCTTGCCGATGTTTCTCTTGGATATTGTCGTGGCGATACAATGAGCAAACTCAATCAGCAGCATCAAAACCGCGAAAACAATCGAGAATATGACCGGCCACTTCAAAAGACCTTGCACGCGAATGAGCGCCCAATAGGGTGAAGTCGCAGCGGAGGGACCCTCCACTGCGGAATTGTAATACCCAACCCGGAAATGATTCAGCGCAAACCAAGCACTAACCAAAACTACAAAACTGATGCTGCTGACGATAAAAGCCACGAGACTGATTCGTCGCCGCATGCTTCGTCCTTCTTTCGCCGGTGTGCTACTTCGGATGGGGATACGCCGCTACCGCCTAATAAGTCTTGCGGTTATGCGGATTCGCCGTCCTTAATTTTCGCTTCCAGGCAGCGATTGCACCAACCTTGCTTGAACCAGACTTGCTGGCCCGGACAAATATCCTTTCGCATTCTCCACCCGTAGTCTTCCAAGGGCTTGAACTTATCGCAGTTGGGGCATTGCCACAGCGGGATGCCTTCTCGCACGCCGTCAGGTTCAGGCAACGCTACCGGCATATGGCCCTCCATTCTCTCGAATCGTTACAAACGATGGTTTTAAGCTCGTGCGCCGTACATCCACACGAGGAGATTGTTCTAGCACGGACTCCAGACACGGCGTGGAAGCGCACTAACCACGAGAGTATATTCCAAAAAATAGCTTGCCCAATATAGTGTCAAGCCATCGATCGTAAACGCCCTCACACAAATACGGAACCAACTGCTCGATCGTCGAGTTATCAGAACTGACCCATCGTTCGCGATGAATCTTTGTTACAACGCGAGGTTACAACGCGAGGGCGCCGGAATAGGCTACGCGGGCTTTGCCGGAGTCGCTGCGTTCGATGCGGCCGATGCGGAAGAATTTTTCGCGGCGCTTTTTGAGGTCGCCCTCGACGTATTTTACGTGTTGCGGGGGGACGACCAGAATCATCCCTACGCCCATGTTGAAGGAATGGAGCAGTTCGTTGCTGTCGATTTTGCCAATCTTGGCAAGATATTTGAAGATCGGCAGAATGGGCCAACTGGCTAGATCGATCTGCGCCTTTACTCCGCTGGGCAGGACACGCGGCAAGTTGCCGGGAATACCGCCGCCAGTGATATGCGCGAGGGCCGATACGCAGCCGCGGGAGACGATATTTTTG
>DATCOK010000351.1:0-6113 GCA_036564765.1 Candidatus Acidiferrum sp.
AGTGGCGGGCCAAGGCTTTGCGCGTTTGCGCGCCGCAAGCGTGGAAGTCTTCACCGGGCTTATGGAAGGAGAAGCGCGGCGGCTGAACGAACCGTTCGCGAAATGGATTCGCACCAAAACACCGCTGGTCACGCTGAAGTCAGCGATGACCCTCGATGGGCAACTCGCTCTGCCGCGCACAGACCAAAGCAAAGGCAAAAACAAAAATCGCGTGTGGGTTACCTCCGAACAATCCCGCGCCGAAGTGCAACGCATGCGCCACGCCGCGGATGCGCTGCTCACCGGCATCGGCACGGTGCTGGCCGACGATCCGCTGTTGACCGATCGCAGCGGGCTACCGCGGAGGCGCAGATTGCTGCGTATCATCCTGGATTCGCGCTTGCGCTTGTCGCCCCGCGCCCGCATCGTCGCGACCATGGATGACGATTTGGTGGTCTTCACCGGCGCGTCGCTGCGTTCGCCGAAGGCCAAGGCATTGCAAAATGTCGGAGTAGAAGTTGTCCCAGCGAAAATGCGCGCCGGCCGCATCGATTTGCGCGCAGTGCTGAAAGAATTGGGCAAGCGCCAGATTTTGAGCGTACTGCTGGAAGCCGGCAGCGCGTTGAACGGCGCGGCACTCGCTGGCGATTTAGTCGATAAAGTGGTTTTGTTTTACGCTCCAAGATTCGCCGGAGACACCGGCGTGCCGTTCGTCTCGGGTGAAGAATTGAAACTGAGTACTTTGCGCGACATGGAAATTCGCCCGGTAGGACCGGATTTTGCGGTCGAAGGAACCGTGCACGATGTTTACGGGGATCGTTGAACATATCGGAGTGCTCGAAGAACTCGCCGTGAGCGACGCAGGCGGACGCGTGCGAATCCACGCACCCAGCCTGACAGGTGCGCTGGCGGTGTCGAAAAGCATCGCGGTGAATGGCTGCTGCCTGACCATCACGGAAGTGGCTGGCTCGCGATTCTCCGCCGACCTTTCCGGCGAAACCCTCAGCAAAACAAGTTTTGGAACAGTAAGCGGCGGCTTACGAAACGGCGCGCACGTGAATCTCGAGCAGCCACTCACTGCCGGAAAAGAATTCGGCGGCCATTTCGTCCTAGGCCACGTGGACGAAATCGGCCGCGTAATCGAATTGCGCGAAGAAAGTTCCGGCAGCCACTCGTGGACGCTCGGCGTAGACGTGCCGCTGCAATTCGCCAAATACGTGGTGCCAAAAGGCTCGGTCACCATCGACGGCATAAGTTTGACCGTAGCCCGCTGGGACAACCGCGTAATCGAAGTAGCCGTAATCCCCTACACCTACGCCCACACCAATCTAAAATCCAAAACAGTAGGCGACACCGTCAACCTCGAAGCCGATGTTCTCGGCAAATACATCGAAAGCTACCTCGAAGCACGAGAAAAGCGCGTAGCGAAATAAACATTCGCAGGCGGTAACTTGTAAGTTTGTCACCGATAGTCTTCCCATAGAGTCACTGAGCTTCGCGGGATTTGGTGCAGACGCCGCGGAAATAGAGGATCAGGCCGAGGGCTACGGACGTGACGGTGCCGCCGATTAGCTTTAGTTCGAAGCCGAGTTTGTTGGACGAGTCGCCGGGCGGGATGAGCGAGAGGATGATGCCGCCGAAGACCACCACGAAGCCCAGACCGCTGGCGATCCACACGCCAAGTTTTCCGCCGGGGATGAGGACCGCTTGCTTGTTTTCCAGGCGGTCTTTCCGGCCGGAGAGTTTGATGGCCGCTGCGTACATGTACAGGAACGGAATGAAATACAAAATGATCGCGGCGTCGACGAGGAATTGGTAGGCACCGCGCGTTGTTTCGTTGAACTGGCTGAAAAGCAACACCAGCGCCGAGACCGCGGCTTGCACCAGAATGGAAACCCAAGGGGTCTTCCAGCGCGGGTGAATTTTTCCGAAGGCGGCAGGAAGATAGCGATCGATGCCCACCACAAACGGCACGCGCGCGATGCCCGCAACGGTGCTGCCCACACCGCCGGCATTTCCCACCGAAACAAATAGCGCGGCCAGCACGCCGACAAATCCGATACGCAACGCTGTGGAACCCGAGGTGATGGCCTGAAACACTCCGCTGGTTGTAGAAACTTGCTCGGCGGGAATCAGCGAGAGCACCGCGAACGTGCCGATAATGTAGATCGCGGCAATCAGCACGCCGGCGGTAAGCACCGCGCGCGGGAGCGTGCGTCGAGGATCGCGGATTTCGTCGCTCATGGCGGAGACCAACTCGAGTCCGGTGAATGCGAAAGCGATCTGCGACCAGAAATTAACCGTGTCGAGGCTCCAGTGCGGCAGCATGTTCGCAAAAGTGAAGTGCGTGACCGAGCCGTTTTTAAAATAAAGAATGGCGGCGACGCCCGCGAGCATCAGCAGCGGAATGTACGTCGATACACCGCCCGCGTTCTGCAGCCACTTGCCAATGTTGAGCCCGATGATGTTCATGATCACCGCGACGGCGAGAAGAATGAACGAGCCGGTGAGCAAAAAAGTGCGGTCTTGCGCAAGCGCCGCGCCGCCCGGGCCAGCAAGATAGCCGCTCATGGCCGTGCTGGCCAGCAGCAATCCTGGAAAATAAAAAACGGTGTAGATCCAGTAAGTCCAGCCGGCCACGAATCCGTGAAAATCGCCGAAGGCTTCCTTGGACCAGACGTACAGCCCGCCTTCATTCGGGAAACGCGAAGAAAGTTCGTTGATGACCAGCGCGGTGGGCACAAAAAAGAACAGTGCGGCGAGCACCCACAAACTGATGGAGGAAGTGCCGTTATGCGCGGCGGCGGCGACCCAGCGCGGACCGAGCACCGTGGCGATATTGAAAAACAGCACATCCCAGAAGCCCATTTCCTTGCGAAGTTCTTTGATGGGGCTGGAAGCGGAAGAGCTTTGCGTCACAGAGTGACGTCCATGGCGGGGATCAGTTGGTCTTGCGCCAGAAAATTGTGCAGGAATTCATCTTTGGAGCTTTCGAATTTTTTCCAGGTGCCGAAAAAACTGACTCTGCCGTCCTGCAGAAAGACCACAGAGTCGGCGAGTTTTTTTGCGAGATGGGTATCGTGGGTAACCACGATGGAGGTTTTGTGAAACGCTTCCTTCAGCCGAAGAATTAAATCGCCCATATGCGCGGCCATGATCGGATCGACCATGGTGGTGGGCTCGTCGTAGAGAATGGCTTCGGGATTTTGCGCCAGCGAACGGGCAATGGCTACCGCGCGGCGCGCGCCGGTGGAAAGTTCACCGGGCAATTTATCGAGCGAGTCTTCGACTTCCAGAGTTTTGGATAATTTTTCGACATAGGCGTCGATGTCGTCGTCATTCAGCCCGGGCTGATCCTCGAGCGGAAAAGCGATATTTTCGCGCACGGTGAGCGAATCGAAAAGCGCGCCGGATTGAAAGACCATGCTGACTTTGCGGCGCACCGCTTGAAACTCTTCTTCGGTCCAGTCGGTGACGTCCTGGCCATCGATGAAAATCTGGCCGGAATCCGGCTTGAGAAAACCGAGAATCTCTTTGAGCGTCACGGATTTGCCGACGCCGCTGCGGCCCATGATGACGCAGGTTTCGCCGCGTTTGACCTGGAAGGTGACGTGGTCGAGCACCGGGCGGCCGCCGAAACCTTTGGTGACGTCGCGAAATTCAAAATAGTAGGGCGACTCTTCGCCGGAACTGTGTTCGACGGATTGGACTTCGGGCGCTTCGTCGGGCGGCGGCGCGAGCGGTTCGGGGATCGGCGGGAGGTCGATCTCCGGTTTGGCGTCGGGTTTGAAGTCCGGCGGATTTTCGGTGGCCACTATTCGTTGGTCTCCCAGAGACGCTGCGCTTCGGCGAAGTCGGCGGGCGTGTTCATGTTCCAGAATAATCGCCCTGCGCTATCAAATCGTTTCCAGACAGAGTCGTCAAGCACTTCCGTGGGCAGATGTTTCAGTGCCTCCGTGACTTTGCGAACGCCGCGCTCGAAAATTTGTTGGAGCGGTGCGAGTGAGTCGGTGCGGTAGCAGGCGCACAGCGGCTCGGGTCCGTGAGCGGAGTTCGGCAGAATAATTTGCGTTTCGGGTCGCGCGGCCAGCGCGCGGCTGACCAAAAATTGTAACCATTCTCGCGTGAGAAAAGGCAGGTCGCAGCTGAGAACTAGATTCCATGTGCGTGCTGACTCCGTCGAGGCGTTGTGTCGCAGCGCGTCGGCAGCAGTGCGTTGCTGCGCTTCGCCGGCAGCGGTTGAAGCGGCGCCCTGCTTGGTAGCTGAAGCAGTGCGCTGCAAGGGCGCGTCGGTGGCGGAGGTATGTTGCAGGGCGGTGATGATGCCTCCGAGGGGGCCTTGGCCGGGCCAACGGTCTTCGATAATTTGCAGCTCGGGGCTGAGGCTGGCATATTTTTCGCGGCTGGCGACCACGGCGACTTCCGGCGTGCAACTGCGAGCCAACCGGACAATCTGCAACAGCAGTGGAACGCCACCAAACTCGACAAGAGCCTTGTCGCGTCCGAAACGGGTGCTGCCGCCGCCGGCGAGTACGTGGGCGTAGATTTTTTCTGCAGCCATCCATCCCTAGTATGCCAACTTTCCGTCATCGTCGGGCCTTGTGGGGCAGACGCCAAAATTTGAGTAGCTGTACCCTGTACCCCCCTGTTTTTGCAAAAAGTTCTTGGAACCTACTGAAAACAAAGGAATCGGAGCTGAAACGGGTGCAAAAAAACGCAAAAAACTGCAAAAGAGGCAGGTTGGGGCGGGTTGAATCGGGCCTTGGGTCCCGGTTGAGGCCTGGCAGGACGGGTTGCTGTGGAGGCGGGAAGCTGGTCGAAATTGGGTTGGTCGGGTGGGAGTCCGGGATGGGCTGGTTGCCCTGGGGCGTAGGAGCCGTGGCAATGGTGAAGCGGCGTGAAGCTTGGCCGGGTTGGCGGCGATCATGGTTTATTTTACTAGTTGGGTATGAGTACTTCACCGACAAAAAGGTACAGGTGCAGAAACTGTACTTCTAATGCTGATCAAAGCGGGGATCGATGCGTGACGAAGTAAGCCAGAGACAAAGCCCCACCCTTTGCACAAACCGCAAAGGATGGGCCACCCAAATTCAATATCCGGCTCAATGGTTGCGCCACTGGGTTTTCGGTTTCCCACTTCATCTGAAATCCGAGGCGCGCCAGCCATAGCCTCAATCGGGGTGGTCTGGTTTAAGGGTGCGCCACCCGCGACGACAATCATCGCTTTGGATTCTTAGTCGCAACTGACGACCTTGGGATTCTCGTCGACCTGCACCGTGAAAGGTTCGGTGGCTAGCGAGTCAACAACACCGCCGCGAGCCTTCTCCTCGCTTGTCTCCAGCTCAGGTTTGAAAACTAGAATTACGGCGAACGTCCCCGCAGAAAGCGACTGTGGGTATGAGAAAGCTGACCGGTATCTGGCGACAAAATCATAGCCGGTTTGAAGGGTAATCGTTTCGCCTGCAGCGATACGTGTAGTTTTCGAAGGCCTAGGGTATTGGGGATAGTGGCTCTGTGTAATTTCGTACAAAATGCGTCGTGCGGGCGAAATATCGCTTCGCTCTAGTGGGCTACGTGATTATGCCTGAGCACGTACATCTGTTAGTGAGTGAGTCTGCGGCGGTGCCGCCGTCCAAGATCGTCCAGGTCTTCAAGCAGAGAGTTTCTCGCAGTCTGCGCGGCAAAGGGCGAATCAACAAGAAGCAGTTGGCTTTGTGTTTTCCTGGGCAACTCGCGGAGTTTCGGCGATTCTGGTAGCGGCGTTACTACGATTTCAACGTCTACTCTCGAAGAAAATTGCTGGAGAAACTCGATTCCATGCACGCCAACCCGGTTGAGGAGGGGTTAGTGCGCCAGTGAGGGACTGGCCCTGGAGTAGCTGGTCGAACTACGAATTGGGGGATGGATTGCTGAAGATCGATGTGCGGTAGGGAAAAAGCAAAAGCGCCCACCCTTTGCCAAAACCGCAAAGGGTAGGCCACCCAAAGGCGTCTCGACGGCTTAAGGGTGCGCCACCCGCCCTGACTCAGCACGGTGCTCTCGGGACAGGCAAAGCACTCAAGAAAACATAAGTCACGGCGACAACGGCATACGCAAGACTCAGGCTCCCTGGGGACTGCGGTAGCCCCCTCTTC
>DATCOK010000352.1:0-1569 GCA_036564765.1 Candidatus Acidiferrum sp.
GTTCCGATGAGCCACCAGCCGGAAGCCCCCAAAAGAACTACAGCGAGACTACCCCGAATATGCAAGCGCAACGGCAACGGAGCAGCAATTACCGGAACGACACCGAGTTCGACAATCGAGTCGTGCCGGTCAACCGCGCGCCCGCGGAGTTCGATGCCATGCGTGATCTGCCCCCCGGCTTCATGGAGTTTCTGGCGCCGCTGCACGCGGCGTTGACCGATCGCCAGCGCGTGCTGATCGAGCGGCGCGCGGCGACTTTGGCGAGTGCGCAGCGCGGTTCGCTGCCCGATTACGCGGCGCCCTCGGAAGCCACCACCACGGCGTGGCGCGTGGAGTTGCCGGAATGGTGCGCGGACCAACGCAACCAAATGACCGGGCCCGCGGATGAAGCAGAGCTGGTGGTGAAGATGCTGAACTCCGGCGCACCCGGAGTAATGCTCGACCTGGAAGACTCCATCGCCAACAACTGGGAGCACAACCAGCGCGGCATCAAAAATGTTCTGGAGGCGCTGAACGGGCGACTCACCTATCTGGATCAGAAGCGCGACCGCCTGGTGGAAATTCGCGAGAGCAAAACGGTGATTTTCACGCGCGCGCGCGGATTGCATCTGCATCAGGCGGGCGTTCTGCACGGAGAACTGCTACCGGCTGCGCTATTCGACGTTGCGCTGGTCGCCTTTCAAGTGGAATGGGAAAAGCTCAAGCATCCACTCTGTTTTTACATTCCGAAGTCGGAGTCCGCGGACGAAGCGCTGTGGTGGCGCGATTTATTGCAAATGGTCGCGCGACAAAAAGGCTGGAAGTCCGATGCCATCAAGTGCATGGCGCTAGTGGAAGCGCACCCGCTGGCGTTTCAAATGGAAGAGTTTGCCTGGAATTTGCGGGAGCATATTTTGGGATTGAATCTGGGCCGCTGGGATTACA
The DNA here is from genome assembly GCA_036564765.1 of Candidatus Acidiferrum sp. Taxonomy (GTDB): domain Bacteria; phylum Acidobacteriota; class Terriglobia; order Acidiferrales; family UBA7541; genus Acidiferrum. The sequence continues at coordinate 925 of DATCOK010000352.1, forward strand.
TGGCCAGCCTGATCCACTTCAACCTCGAAAATACGGAGTGGGTCTTGCCGGACCGCAACACCATTCCGCACAACGTGACTTTCTTCCAGAGTTTGCGCGAACTGATCCCGGAAATTTGCCACAAGCATGGCCTGCTGGCCATCGGAGGCATGACCGCTTTGTTTCCGAGCCGCGAAGACGCGGAGTTGAATGCGCGCGCGTTGAAAGTTTTAGCGGAAGACAAAAAGAACGAAGCGCTCTCGCGCATGGACGGCGCGTGGACCGGGCATCCGGATCAGAACGAAATTGCCGTGGCGCAGTTTCCGGCGCCGAATCAATTGCAGGCACGGGCGGAGAGCGCCGAGCAACATCCAGATTTGCGTCCGCTGCCGCGTGGGGTTGGCAAAAAAACCGTGGCTGGAACGCGGGCCGCTGTTCGCACGGTAATTCGCTATCGCAACGGCGTGCTGAATGGGAAGGGCGCGAGTTTGCTGGACGGTTACATGGAGGATCTGGCGACCGACCGCATCTACCGCTTGATGATTGCGCAGCGCATGAAACATGCGGAGACCGAGGACATTCTCGATGAAGGCGGACGCCCGGTGCGCCACACGCCGGAATTTGTGACTCGCGTGTTTGACGAAGAGTTGGAGCACTTATTGCAAG
>DATCOK010000353.1:0-5285 GCA_036564765.1 Candidatus Acidiferrum sp.
GGGCTAAGTCTGGTCGATCAGCCGGTGGTGGATCGCGTACAACGCCAGTTCCAAGCGGTCCGAGACTCCCAGCTTATCAAAAATGTTATGCAGGTGGTTCTTCACCGTTTGTTCGCTGATGAACAACTTCTCGCCGATTTCCTTGTTGCGGAAGCCCTGGGCCACCAGTTGGACGATTTCCTTCTCGCGGTCGCTGAGCAGCGGCTTTTCCCGGCGCGGCCCCGATTCCGAAGACTTGGAGAAGGCCTTCATCACCTCAGCGGTCATGCGGTTGTCTAACCAGATTTCACCTGCATAGACGCGCTGAATGCTCTTGACCAGTAAATCCGTGGCGGACTGTTTCAAAACGACCCCGCGGGCGCCCAAACGCATGGCGCGGACCACGTCGCGGTCGTCCTCGGCGGCGGTCAGAACGATAACGCGGGTCGGCAAGCTATCAAAATTGACCTCTTCCAGCACGGCCAAGCCGTCTTTTTCCGGCATGCGCAAATCGAGCAGCAAGATGTCCGGCTTCAGCTTCGCCAGCAGCTTGATGCACTCGACGCCGTTCTGGGCTTCGCCGACGATGGACATATCCTCATCGGAATCCAGAAGTTTGCGCAGCCCGTCGCGAAAAATCGCGTGGTCATCCGCGAGGAGGACTCGAATTTGTTGTTTTGTTTTGGCCATGTCAACCGAGCGGAATTTCGATGGTTAAGCGCGCTCCATGTCCAGGGTTCGATTCCACCGTCAGAATGCCCCCGACAGTTCGCGCACGCTCCTTGATGGAGATGGGTCCCAAGCGCAGGCGGTCCAATTCGTCTCCCGTGAAGCGTCCGGCGAAGCTAAACCCCTCGCCGTTGTCGTCGACGACTAACAGGAGAGCGCTATCATCCTGAGACAGTTTTACCACGACATGGGAAGCCTTAGCATGCTTTTTTATGTTGTTGAGTGCTTCACGGTAAATCTGGAAAATCTCGCGGCAAACACGGTCGGGCGCGTGTATTTCAGCGGAATCGATCAATAAATCGAGGGCCACGATGGATTCATTCCGATACCTTTCGGCGAATCCGCGCATGAGATCTACCAGGTCCGCGCTCTGGACCCTCAGTGGCCGCAGGTCGGTGACCATGTGGCGGAGTTCGGCTGATTCGTTGCGTACCGTCTGCTGCAGAGCGGCGAGGTTGGAGACTGCCTGGTCCGGCGAAACCGTTACTCGCCTACGCAACACATCCAGTTGAATCTCGATGCTGAGCAAGGTTTGCAGAATTCCGTCGTGGAGATCGCGGGAGATTCGGCTGCGTTCCCCTTCAATGGCCCGCGCCCGGAGATGCCTCAGCAAAAATATGTTTTCGAGGGCCGGCCCGACGTGGCGCGCGATGCGCTCCAGCCAAGCGAGGTCGGCTCGCTCGAAATGCTTGCGGGGATCTTTGCGGTTGATGGCGAACAATCGGCCGGCGGGTTGGCCGCCTTGATCAAACGTCACGCTGATTAGCGAGCGCAGTTTTAACTCTTGCTGCGTGGTGCCCGGCAATCTGGGCAGAGTTTTTAGGCGGCGATGATTGGCGCGGTTCCATGCAAATCCCGAGCCTTCGCCTTCAAAGCTGTTCCAACACACTGTGGCGTCCATGTCGTCGAGCAAGAATCCGTCGCACCGCGACAGCGGCAGTGCCTGGGGAATGAGCCGCTCGCTCTCCCCGGCTTTTAGCCGCCACAGAAAAATGCGCTCGAGGTCCACGTCGCGATAGGCCAGCATGGCTTCTTCGGTGTGAAAGGCGTTGGCCAATTCTTCGAGCAACAGGCGCAGCGACTCCGCCAAGCCTTGGTCCACCTGCATCGTTCCGGTAATGCGCGACAAAAATTCGTTTTCCGCGACATAGCGCCGGCTCAAGTCACCAAGAAATGCGAGGCCACCACCGGCCGCGAAGGTGACCACCACCAGCGCGATCCAGCCCATGGCGCGCATCCATCCGATTTGGCCTTCGAGCGCGGTGCGAACGACGAGCGCCAGCGAAAGCACAGCCGCGATGGGCATGGCCGACGCCAAACCCCAGCGAGAGCCCGATGCATAACACACAAACAAATATGGAAACCACAGGGCCACGGAAAACGGGCTGATGTATAGAAAGATTCCCAACGCTAGCAAGTCCACCGCCAGCGGCAAATGCCACGGCCGTGTACGCAACGCCCATTCCAGTGGAATCACAAGCAGGGAAAGAACCAGGTAGCCCAGGAGAAAACTGAAGACGTGACGTGGGGTGGTCGCTGCGGACTGCTCGATCACGGCGATCAGCGCCAAAAGCACGCTGATCGGACGCGCGTAAACTATCTGCCGTCCAAAATTACGGCGTTCCGTTTCGTGGGGGCTCATGCGCGGGGACGCGTGTCCAGGGCCGTAGTCTAACAAGGCCGACTGGCGCGCTGAGGGCCTCTGTTGCGGGTAGTTTCCTATCTGCTATAGGTGTCACCATTTAGCAGTGCACCTGGAAGCCCCGTCTCCGTTTAAAAACACCTTGGCGATACTTACGATTCCATCCATCAATATCGCGGACCGCAATAAGGTGTGCAGGAACCTGTATAACCAGAATTTGCAATGGCTTTGCAGGCCCAAAAATGCTTGAATGCACTCAACGCTGAGTTGGAATTTGCCTTGCATGTCCCTTAACGCCACTTCTGTGAGGTCAATCGCATATGGGACGAATCGCTCGCAGTTGGGAACTGATCGAAAAAAGCGTCGCCATTCTGAGCCGCAATAAATCGCTGATGTTTTTGCCGGTGGCCTCGGCCATAGCTACTCTGTCCATTTCGGTCGTGATGTTCAGCAGCGCCGCTTTGCTTTTCCGTCCGGAGTTGCAGTTCTATTTTTCCGCCGGTGCGCGCTTTCAGCACATGACTCAGCCCATGTGGATATTTATGTTTTTGTTTTATCTGGTGAATTATTTCATCGTTATTTATTTTAACGTCGCGCTCGTCTCCATTGCTTCCAAAATCCTGAATGGGGGCACAGCGACGCTGAGCGATGGACTGCAAGCCGCGTGGGAACGGAAATGGGGAATTTTTCAGTGGGCGCTTCTTTCCGCAACCGTCGGCGTGTTCTTGCGCGCGCTTGAGGAACGCCTGGGCTTCTTTGGCCGCCTCGCGGTCAGTCTTTTCGGCGCGGCGTGGTCGCTGGCCAGTTATTTTGTGGTTCCAGTTCTCGCCGCCGAAGATGTCGGCCCGGTCGAAGCTCTGTACAATTCCGCGTCACTCATCAGCAAAACCTGGGGTGAAGAAGTGGCGGGCAGCTTCAGCTTTGGTCTCATCTTTATCTTAGTGGGGCTTCCCGGCTTGGCGATTCCCCTCGTTCTCGGCCGAGGGTTTGGCGCTCCCGGACAAATCGCCGGGATGATTTTGATGGTCATCTACTGGGTCTTCCTGGGCATCGTAAGCTCCACGGTGCAAGGAATTTTCAACGCGGCGCTCTATCGGTATGCGAAGACCGGCGAAACCTCCACGGGTTTCTCCCACCGCGATTTCGAATACGCCTGGCAATCGAAAAACTAAAAACCCTTCATTTTCGAATCGTTTCGCGGCCTCTTTCTTGTAGAAGTAAAAAGGAAGGGGCAATCCTTTTCTGCCTACCAGTGTGTCCCAATACGGCTACCGACTTCGTGGGATAGCACTGCCAGAACGATGCTGCGAGTCTCCAATAGAAGCAGATGGGCTGCGCAGGCCGCGGCAATAAATCAATGGGAAGAAATATGGCGAGTCCGTCAAAGCGCTGGGCCCGAGAGGATGGCGGCGGCCTAAGACGGCGGCTTACTAATGAGCAAGGCAGTCGATGAAAGAAACACTGACGTGAAAGGGAAAACATTATGTCGGAAGCATTAAATGAAAAACCAAACGCCGAAGCTCTTCCCACCGCGTCTAGCGCCGGGGTTGTTGTGGACGGCCGGTATGTTCCGCCCCCGGAAGATAAGGACGGCAAGATCTGGGTGAGGACCAGCGCTTTGATGCAGGTCGACGCTAACACGCTTTACGAAATGTGGCGGGACATCGAGAAGGCTCCGCTATGGCAGGAGAGCATCTCGCAAGTCACAAGAACCGGCGAATCCACCTCGCACTGGGTCATGCGTCAAGACAGGAGCGACGACGCAGAAGACAAACGCGAACGGAACAGAACTGACAAAAAGAAAATCACCACTATCGAATGGGATTCCGAAATCGTGGCCGATGAACGCGGACGGCGCATCGCTTGGCGGTCCATCGGCGGCGAATCACAGAATGCCGGCGAAGTTAATTTCGAAGCGGCACCCGGTGGACGCGGAACTATGGTCACCGTGCTTCAGGAATTCGGCCTCGGAACACTTGCCAACGCATGGGAAAGCATCGTTGGGCGCAATCCTAAACAATCGGTCATCGAAAACCTGCGCCATTTCAAAGCTCTCGCGGAGACTGGGGAAATCCCGCGTATTCAAGGCCAGTCCCACGGACCACGCGGCGCCGTGGCCGGAGTGAAAAAATCGATGTATGGCGAAACAATCACGACACCGCAGGGAACACACCGCAAGGCCGCAAAAGCAAAGAGCGCGTAACACAAACGTCTCGCGTGCGGAACTATGTTTTTATCTCAACAATTGGAGCTCGCTATGAAAGCCGCATGCTGGATGGGCACGAGTAAAGTTGAAGTTTATAATGTTCCGGATCCCACGATTTTAAATTCGCACGATGCGGTAATAAAAATCACGCGGACGGCTATCTGTGGATCTGATTTACATCTCTACGACGGCTTCATCCCGACCATGGAAGAGGGCGACATTCTCGGCCATGAATTTATGGGCATCGTAGAAGAGGTCGGCAAAGATGTGACGAATTTAACGAGGGGCGACCGCGTGGTCGTGCCGTTTACGATCGCTTGCGGGCACTGCCAGTTCTGCAAGAAAAAAATCTGGTCGGCCTGCGATAACACGAACCCGGGGGCGCATTTGATGGAAGCCGCTTACGGTTATTCGGGTTCGGGACTCTTTGGCTATTCGCACATGATGGGTGGATATGCGGGAGGACAGGCGCAGTACGTGCGCGTGCCCTTCGCCAACGTTGGACCGCTTAAGATCGAAAGTGATTTGCCCGACGAGAAGGTGCTTTTTCTTTCTGACATTTTCCCTACCGGGTACATGGCCGCGGAAAATGCGCAGATCAGAGAAAATGACATCGTGGCGGTCTGGGGTTGCGGTCCTGTCGGCCAGTTCGCCATCGCCAGCGCATTCATGCTGGGTGCCGCGCGGGTCATCGCCATTGATCGTTTCCCCGAGCGGCTGGACCTGGCC
>DATCOK010000354.1:0-4750 GCA_036564765.1 Candidatus Acidiferrum sp.
GATTCGCGGCATACGTGGTATCGCGCACAGGCGGAACGCTGGCTGGAAGCGTTGGTGCGGAACGACGTGACGCGGGTGGACGCGATTCTCGTGGAAGTGATGCAGGTGGGACTGGCGGAAAGTTGGAGGCGAGGGATTCGAGTAGTGTCGCGGCAATAGGTTGGTGCCAGCGAGAAATGCGCCAGGATTTTCGTGAGACTACGCTTCGGTTAGGAATTCGACTTCGGGGGGGCCGGGGAGCAGGCCGGCGGCGGTGCCGCGGTTGATTAGTTCGGTGACGGCTTTTTTGCCGCGTTCGCCGTAGCCAAGGGTCCACTTGTTGACGTACATGGCGATGAATTTGTCGGCGGTGCCGGTTTCCATGTCGCGGGCGAATTGCATGGCATAGTTCAGGGCTTCTTCGCGGTGCGCGAGGCCGTACTCGACACTTTCACGAATGGTACGGGAGATTTGCCGGCTGAGTTGCGGGCCGAGGGCGCGGCGCACGGCGTTGCCGCCGAGGGGCAGTGGCAGGCCAGTCTGCTCGTGCCACCAGATGCCGAGATCAAGAACGCGATGGAGACCGAGTTGGGGGAACAGCAGCTGGCCTTCGTGAATGAGCAGGCCAGCATCGACGGATTCGGCCTGGACGGCGTCGAGAATTTTGTCGAAGGGCATGACCACGGCTTCGAAATCCGGCTGGAATAATTTCAAAGTGAGATAGGCGGTGGTTTTGAGGCCGGGAACGGCGATGCGTTTGCGCGCGAGTTGGTCTTTGCGCAGCGGATTGGCGGCGACGACGATGGGGCCGTAGTTTTCGCCGAAGCTGGCGCCGCAATCGAGCAGGATGTATTTGTCGCGGAGAGATGGATAAGCGGCGAAGCTGACGGCGGTGACGTCGTAGGTTTCGGTGAGGGCCGCTTCGTTGAGAGTTTGGATGTCGGAGAGTACATGGATGTAGCGGTAGCCAGGGGTGGCGAGCTTGTGAGTGGCCAGCGCGTAGAACATGAAGGCGTCGTCAGAGTCGGGAGAATGAGCGAGCTTGATTTCCATAGGTTGCTGTTCGGCGCGCGACGCTGACTGGGTGGCAGGCATGGCGAGGTGGGTTCCTTTTTAAACGGCGAATCGCGGTTCCGGTGGCTCCGCGTCGTCTCTGGGAGCAGCTACGCGCTTAATGGCGCTTGCAGGACGATGCGGGAGAGACGCTGGCGTCCAACGGCAGGAGATGCGTGCCGCAGGCCGAGCGTGATTCGCAGCGAAAAGACTAGCATATTGATGCGGTGGCAACAAACGGATGCGCGCAGCTGTGAACGACCTTTTATGGGTTGGCGGCGCGGACTTTGGGGGCATAGTTCAGGGACGCGTACCAGTTGGGACGGCCTTGAGGAGTCAAGTCGAAGAAATTGTAGACGGGGCAGAGGAGGTCGAGGCCTCGTTCCTTGATGTCTTCGGCCATGCGGGGATGGGAAGTGTAGAAGTGGCGGATGACGCCTTTTTCGTCCTTGGTGAAGACGGACATGGCGGAATCCTGATGGCCTTCGCGGTCTTCGCTGCCGAGGTCGTACTTGAAGGTGTTTTCGCCACAACTTACGAGGCGGAGATTGTTCCAGGCGCGCTTGCGGGCGTGGGCGCGCAGATCCTTCGGATCAGCGGCGGCAGCGACGACGAAGTCAACATGCTGCGTGATGTGGTGGGCGACGCCGTTGTAGCCGTCGATGCCCATGGTGCACATGGGGCAGGGATTTTTTTGGGCTTTGCCGTACATGAAGTGGTAGAGGACGAGCGGGCGTCCGGGCGCGGTGAAAAGTTCGCTGAGATGGACGGGATGAACGGGATCGTCTCCGGCGTCGAGATTCGCGGGTCCTTCCTGAAAAAGATAGTCCTCAACGGGAGCGCCTAGCGGAAGTTCGCGGCGGAGAGCGGCGACGCGCTCGACGTTTTTCATCAGTTCGACTTCAGCGAGACGGAGTTCTTCGCGCTTGGCGAGATACTCGGCGGACTCGTTGGCTAGATTGGTTTGGCGGTAGGTGCCATTGATGGTTTCGTGAACCATTTCTTTTGTCCCCCTTCGCTGGTTCTAGCGGATGAGTGAATAGTCTGACGGCAGAGAATGTGCCACAACATACATCAAGTGCTGTAGGAGAATTGCGGTGCCGGCGAACGGAAGCGAAGACTCATCTAGGTGAGAAGGGCTAAAACTTCTTCGTGAAGAAGGCCGTTGGTGCTAACGAATTGGCCGCCGTAGATGGTGCGCTGGCCGAGGAGATTGGTGGATTGGCCGCCGGCTTCTTCGACGATGAGACCGAGCGGGGCGAGGTCCCAGGGCATGGAGGTCCAGTCGACGGCGGCGTCGATGGCGCCTTCGGCGACGAGCATGTGTTGCCAGAAGCCGCCAAGAGCGCGACTGTTACGGGCGGCGTCGGAAAGTTTGCGGAGAGTGGCGCGGTCGGCGGCGTTTTTCTTGGGTCCGGTGCCGGTGGTGAAAATCATGGCGTCGGCGAGGGCGGCGGTCTTAGAGACTTGGATTTTTTTGTGGTCGCGGAAGGCGCCTTCGCCGCGGTAGGCGCACCAGTGGGTGCGGAGGGCGGGAGCGCTGACCATGCCGGCGACGACTTCGCCATTTTCCTCGATGCCGAGAAGGATGCCGAAGGTGGGAATGCCGCGGGAAAATTCCTCGGTGCCGTCGATGGGATCGATAATCAGGCGAGCGCGGCCGTTGGTGTTTGCGGATTCCACGTTGAGGCCGCCCATTTCCTCGCCGAGAACGTCGAGTGGGAGGCCGCTGGCGGCGACCTTTTCGCGGGACATTTGTTCAATCTCGCGGTCGGCCTGGGTGACGGCGGAGCCGTCTTTCTTGCGATCGATGCGGGTCTCGATGGCGCGGAAGTAGCGCGTGGCGATGATGTCGCCGTCTTGGACGATGGCTTCGAGGAGCGCATGGTAGGTGTCGCGGTGGCTCAATTTTTTCCTCGTTGATGGGAAGAAGCAGTGTAACCGAGAAGCTGTTGCGGTTTCTTGTGGCAGCGGCGACTTGTGGCGCTGTTCATTTGACACGCTGGCCGCGGCTACCTAGCATACAAACTTACCCTTTTGAGCGCTTTCCACAACACCGGGACCGTGCTGGACCGCATTCTGGAGGCGCGCCACGCGGAGGTGGAGCACCGCAAATGCGTGCTGCCGGAGACGGCGCTGAAGTATGGGGCGAAGGCGGCTTCGCCGGTGCGGGATTTTTCTGCGGCGCTGTCGCGCGACGGGATCAATGTGCTGGCGGAGTTGAAGCCGGCTTCGCCGTCACGCGGGGTGATACGCGAACCGTTCGATGCGGTGGAGTTGGCGAAAGGATTGGCAGCGGCGGGGGCGGCGGCGCTGTCGGTGTTGACGGAGGGGGAGTTCTTTCACGGATCGCTGAAGAATTTGCGCGAGGCGCGCAAGGTGGTGGAAGTGCCGGTGCTGCGGAAGGATTTTATTTTTGATCCGTGGCAGGTGTGGGAAGCGCGGGCGAATGATGCGGACAGTTTTTTATTGATTGTGGCGGCGCTGGGCGATGGGTTGCTGCGCGAATTGATCACGCTGGGGCGCGAGATAGGGATGGAGCCGGTCGTAGAAGTGCACACCAAGGCGGAATTAGAGAGAGCGCTGGGGGCTACGGCGCGAATTGTGGGCGTGAATAACCGCGATTTGAAGAGCATGACGGTGCGTACGGAGACTTCGTTCGAATTGATCGAGGAGATTCCCGAAGAGTGCGTGGCGATCAGCGAGTCGGGGATCCGGTCGCACGAAGATATTGTGAAATTGCGGGCGGCGGGATTTGATGCGTTTTTGATTGGCGAGAGTTTGATGTTGGCGGAGGATCCGGGGGCGGCGCTGGCGGCGTTGCTGGGGCAGGGTGCGGTACGTTTCGCGTCGGGGGAGCCGCGGTTGAGTGGCGGGCCGAAGTGAATTCTATGACGCTTATAAAAATTTGCGGGATTACGAATTTGGCGGATGCGCTGGCGGCTTGCGAGGCGGGTGCGGACGTGATTGGTTTGAATTTTTATAGGCTGAGTCCCCGGATGGTTTCTGTTGAAGATGCGCGGGAGATTCGTACGCGGTTGCCGGCGGGAGTGAGGACGTTTGGAGTGTTTGTGAATGAGGAGTCGAGGGAAATTCTGCGAGTGATGCGCGAAGTTGGATTGGATGCGCTGCAACTGCACGGCGATGAAGAGCCGGGGGTGGTGACGGAGCTAGCGCCGGTCGCCCCAGTATTCAAGGCGTTGCGGGTGGGCGCGGATTTTTCGGCGGCGACGTTGGAAAAATATGCGGACGCTGCGGGATTTTTGTTCGATGCGGCGGAAGGAGCCGCCGGACAGTATGGTGGTACGGGGCGGCTGGCGGATTGGGGAGTGGCGCAACAGGCGGCGCGCGGGCATCGAATTTTTCTGGCGGGGGGATTGAGCCCGGAGAATGTGGGCGCGGCCATAGCGCAGGTGCGGCCGTATGGAGTGGATGTGGCGAGCGGAGTGGAGAGCGCGCCGGGGCTGAAGGATCATGAGCGGCTGCGGGAATTTATTGTAGCGGCGCGGCAGGCGGACCGGGTGATGAATCCAACAGCGGAGAAAATACCGACGCGATGAGCTCAATTTTCAAGGCGATGGAGGCGGCGCAAGGGCGGTTTGGTCCGTACGGCGGGCGGTACGTTCCGGAGACGCTGATGGTGCCGCTGTTCGAACTGGAGCGCGCGTATGAACTGGCCAAGACGGATGCGGCGTTTCAGGCGCGGCTGGCGGATCTG
>DATCOK010000355.1:0-1873 GCA_036564765.1 Candidatus Acidiferrum sp.
CGTCTATACCGCCGCGGCCGCGCGCATCGATCCGGAAATCGCCAAAGCCGGCGACCTGGACACCGCGGTAATCGTGCTGCGCTTCAAAGGCGGCGTAATCGCCACCATCGACAACAGCCGCAAAGCCGTGTACGGCTACGACCAGCGCGTAGAAATTCTCGGAAGCGCCGGCGCCATCGCCACCGGCAACAATTATCCCAATCAGGCGATTCTCAGCACCGCCACCGCCGTTCAGAAAGACTTGCCGCTGAATTTTTTCATGGAACGCTACACAGAGAGTTTTGTCAGCGAACTGCAGTCGTTCGTTCGGGCCGTGCAGCAGAATCAGCCCACCGAGGTAAATGGCGAAGACGGACGTCTCGCCGTGCTCATCGCCCTCGCCGCACGGAAATCCCACGACGAAGGCCGACCCGTACGCCTCGAAGAACTCACCAAGTCCGAGCCTTCCAAAGTCCTAGCGCAATAGATGAAGATCCACGCCCCTACGAAAAACGCGTCCGCTTCCACAGCAGGCCGCCGCACACCACCAGAAGCGCCAAAGTCGCCACGCTCAAAATAATCATCCACGGCACGCTGAACTCGATCGGCTGCCGCCGGGCCACCGAACCCAGCCACACGAAAATCCCCAGCGCCACCGCCCCGATCAGCAACTCCCACCAGCGCCGCCCCGAGGTTTCCCGCGAAAATGGGTCATCGCCTTGCAAAATCGCCGACACGCGTTCCGGCTGCAGCCCGTAGCGATCGCACTCGCGCAGCATCGCTTTTTTCCACGAAGCCTGTTCCGACTCCGGCGCTTGTGCGAAACTGATCGCCGTCGCCCCCAGAATCATCACCAGCGATCCCGAGATCACCATCCAGCGATGCGCCGCGCTCAATCCTGCCAGCTCCCCAAAAACCAGCGCGCCCCACGCCAGCCCCCACAATTGATTCGTATTCGAAAGCGGAATCCCGCGCCCGATGCCGATATATTTCGCGGCGTACTGTTGAAACAAATCTCCGATCACCCAGCAGAATCCTCCGGCGAATAGCCAGAAAAGCGCCGGCTCGGCCGCGCGCAAATCCGCCGCGAGTTTGTGCACCCCACCTTGAAAAACGAGGGCCATCAGCAGCGTGGTGCCCAACTCCCCCACGGTAAACACCGTGACGAACGAAAGCGGATTCATTCCGCTGATATACGCCTTGCGATACGGCACATACATCGTGCCCCACAACGCTCCGGCGCAAATCGCCGCAAGAATTCCCAGTGTCGCGTTAGTCGCCGCGCCACCCGATTGCTGCGACGTCGCGTACGCCAGCACGCAAGCTCCAACCACAATCGCCACCGACCCGCCCAGAACTTTCAGCCACTGCTTCGAACCGGCGCCGCGCAACTCGTTGAACAGCAGCCAGCCCCAGAAGAGCCCGACCAGGCTGTTTGAATTCCACAGCGGAAACGCCACCGACAATCCCACGTTGCGAATCGCAAACACCGTCAGCGTGTTGGCCACCGCCCACAACATTCCTGCCAGAATGGCCCACACCACCAGGTGGGGCTTCTCGCGAAAATCCAGCCATATATAATGATTGCCCTTCAGGAGCATCGGCAGCGTCCAGCGCGCGGTGAACACCCCGGCCACCATGCCCAGCGAAATGATGAACGGCGAAAATCCTACAGAGACCAGCTTCGTCGGGGCTTCCGCAGCTCCCAGCCACGCTCCCGCGCCGAGCCCGCACACCACCCCGAGATGATGCAGCGAACGGCTCGAAAGCCGGGTGACTTCTCCAGCTGAGCTGTTCATGGATGAACCGCGAAGATAACCAGCAGCCACGAGCCGAGGATCAGCACCGCCACCGGAACCCAGAAGTGCGCATCCGTAAGCACCGCGCGAACTAG
>DATCOK010000356.1:0-1863 GCA_036564765.1 Candidatus Acidiferrum sp.
CATCTGGGGGCCGATCGCGGATCGCTACGGTCGCACGCGCGTTCTGGCGGGCACGGTTTTTGCGTACGCGCTGTTCACCGGTTTGGCGGCTTTGGCGCAAAATGTTTGGCAGTTGGGATTGTTTCGTTTGCTGGCTGGGATCGGCATCGGCGGCGAGTGGGCCCTTGCCGGAACCTACGTCGCGGAAGCCTGGCCGGAGGATCGCCGGAAAATGGGCGCCGGTTATTTGCAGACCGGCTACTACTTCGGATTTTTTATTGCGGCGGCTTTGAACTACACCGTGGGCGCGCGGTACGGATGGCGCGCGATGTTTTTGTGCGGCCTTTCGCCGGTGCTGGTTTCCGTTTTGATTACCTTGCGCGTGAAAGAACCGAAGCGCTGGAAGAAACTGGCGGCGGAGGGCGAGGTAAAGCGCCACGAAGGCGGAATTTTTGGCGCGAAATACCGCAAGCGTACCATCGTGAATGCCGCGTTGCTGACCGTGGCGATTATCGGTTTGTGGGCCGGCTCGGTGTACGAGCCCACCGCGATTATTGCGCTGGCGAAAAAGGCGGGCATGAGCATGGCCGACGCGGCCAAGACCGCTTCGCTCGGAACGGTGATTCTTTCCATCGGCACGATTCTTGGTTGCCTGGCGGTGCCAATTCTGGCGGAACGCGTTGGCCGAAAAAAAACTCTAGCGATATATTTCAGCGGCATGTGCGTGTTCATCGCGGTGACCTTCGGCTGGGTGTTCTACACCACCGATGCTTTGCGTCCTTTCATCGCGTGTCTGTTCTTCCTGGGATTTTTTGGCGGCAACTTTGCACTATTCAGTTTGTGGTTGCCGGAGCAGTACGACACCTCGGTGCGCGCCACGGCATTCTCGTTTGCCACTTCGTTCGGGCGCTTCGTGGGCGCAGGAGTGAACTTTCTGATTGGCGCGATGGTGCGCCACGTCGGCACCATCGGCAAACCGGTGGCGTACACCGCGGTGGCCTTTGGACTTGGTTTGCTGATCATTCCGTTTGCGGTGGAGACGCGCAACGAACCGCTGCCGGAGTGATTCGCTGGTGGCCGCAAGAGCATTTCAAAAGTTCCGGGATTCGCTGACCGCCCATGCCTGACTTCCTCGATAAATTCCTGAAAATTCTCCGCACCCGCCGCGGCAAGGATATGCGCTTCCTGTGCAAGCACCTGTTGTCGCAACGGGGGGAAGCTTCGCAGACGGCCCTGGCGCAGGAAATCATCAACAGCTACGCGGCCATGGACTCGGCGCAGAAAACGCGCTTCTACGAAATGCTCTGCGACGAATTTTCGCCGGCGCCGGCAGCGGTGTCGCGCGCGGCCAGCGAGTATCTCGGAAATCCCAGCGCTCAAAGTCTTGCGGCGCTGTCCGCGGTAGTGGAAGCGCCACGGCAGGAACTGCTGCGGCGGATTAATACGGCTCCGCATGGCACGGAGACCCTGGTGGCCATGCGCAAGCATCTGCTCGACGTGCTGCCCAAATCGCCGAATCTGGGCGGTCTCGACGCCGACCTGCGACATCTGTTCCGTTCGTGGTTCAACCGCGGCTTTTTGAGTTTGCGGAGCATCAGCTGGCAAACGTCCGCGTTGATCCTGGAGAAATTGATTCGCTACGAGTCGGTGCATGAGATCAACGGCTGGCCGGACCTGCGCCGCCGGCTGCAGGGCGACCGCCGGTGCTTTGCTTTTTTTCATCCGGCGCTGGTGGACGAGCCGATCATTTTCGTGGAAGTGGCGCTGGCCAATGAGTTGACCGGCGACCTGGAGCGTCTGCTGGATTTGAAAGCGCCGGTTCTCGCGCCCGATAAAGTGAACAGCGCGATTTTTTATTCCATCAACAATTGTCTGGACGGGTTG
>DATCOK010000357.1:0-11642 GCA_036564765.1 Candidatus Acidiferrum sp.
ACCTAGAGCGGAACCCCACACACCAACTTCCGTGTTTGCTCGCCAAGGCGAGCTTGCCCGCCGTGGCGGGTGAGGTTTTGGTAAGATAAGGCCGCGAAAGTACCGAAGCGATTGAACCGGGCTGGGCGCGCCACTAAAAGCGCAGACTAACGAAAATACTTGGGGGATGCATGCTGGCAACGGTAACGGCACTATTTTTCGATACACAAATAGTCGAAGTCCGCTATCAGCGCGGAATTCTCGGTTGGATCGTCATCGGCCTGATCGCCGGCTGGCTCGCCGGGAAAATTTCGCGTGGCGAAGGTTACGGCTGTCTCACCGACATCGTACTCGGCTTGGTCGGTTCCCTTCTCGGCGGATGGATTTTTATGCGCATGGGAATTCTGGGCGGCGGATTTATCACCTCGCTGGCGGCCGCGACTCTCGGCGCGGTGATTCTCGTCTCCATCGTTCATTTGATCGCGGGGAAACGCTGAGTCGCTCCAGGAATTAGAAGCGTCGTTCCGCGCCGGCCAAACGTCCCACACGAAGTTTCGTGGTATGGGTCACCCCTCTCACTTGTTAAATCTCTTCTAATTATGACGGCCTCATTTCTTCATCGCGCCAGTACTCTCCGGTGGTGTGCCGCGCCTCTGTGATACGATTCTGACACGCGTTTTGGAGATGACGCTTCATTGAACAAGAGTTCGCAATCCCTCACGGTAGTTCCTCTCGGCGGCCTCGGCGAATTCGGCATGAACATGATGGCTC
The DNA here is from genome assembly GCA_036564765.1 of Candidatus Acidiferrum sp. GTDB lineage: Bacteria > Acidobacteriota > Terriglobia > Acidiferrales > UBA7541 > Acidiferrum. Next base: position 751 of record DATCOK010000357.1, read on the forward strand.
TGCGCACCGGCGAGGACATTCTCGTCATCGACGCGGGTATGATGTTCCCCGAATCGGAACTGCTGGGCGTCGACCTGGTGATTCCGGACATCACCTTCCTCAAGCAGAATCGCTCGCAAGTCCGCGCCATTGTCCTCACGCACGGCCACGAGGACCACATCGGAGCGCTGCCGTATATCCTGCGCGACCTCAATGTGCCGGTGTACGGCACCCGTTTCACTCTGGCGCTGGTAAAAAAGCGCCTCGAAGAAGCCGGTCTGCTGCAATCCACCACGCTCCGCGAAGTTTTGCCCGGCCGCAAAGTAGAAATCGGCCCATACGAAGTGGAATTTATCGCCGTCACCCACAGCACCATCGATTGTGTCGCGCTCGCGGTGCGCACGCCGCTCGGCGTTATCATTCACACCGGTGATTTCAAGATTGATCAGACACCTGTTGGCGGCGCGCCATTCGATCTGCACGCTTTCGCCCGTTATGGCAACGAAGGCGTTCTCGCACTCTTCAGCGATTCCACCAATGTGGAACGCCCCGGCTTCACGCCCAGCGAGCGCGCCATCGTGCCGCGCATCGAAGAGCTGTGCCGTTCCGCCCCGCGCCGCGTGATTCTGTCGTGTTTCGCGTCCTCCATTCACCGCATGCAGCAGGTCATCGACATCGCCTCGCGCGTCGGCCGCAAAGTGGCTTTCGTCGGCCGCAGCATGGTCGACAACGTGGAAATCGCTCACTCGCTCGATTGTCTGCGCATTCCGGATGGCATGGTCGTTCGCCCGCAGGACATTCGCGGCTTCGACCCCAAACGCATCATTATTCTCGCGAGCGGCAGCCAGGCCGAGCCCATGTCTTCGCTGTCGCGCATCGCCGTCGACAATCACCGCTTCGTTTCCGTCGACGAAAACGATTCCGTGATTCTTTCCGCGCGCATCATTCCCGGAAATGAAAAAGCCATCTTCCGCATGCTGGATCACATGTTTCGCCGCCGGGCCCTCGTCTATTACGACAACTCCGCAGGCACCATTCACGTTTCCGGCCACGCCAGCCAGGAAGAACAGAAACTTCTGCTGCAGCTCGTCAAACCGAAATATTTCATCCCGGTTCACGGTGAATACCGCCATCTTTTCCGCCACGCCGCGCTGGCCCACCAACTCGGCTGTGTCTCCGGCGAGATTCTGTTGCTGGAAGACGGCAAAACCGTCGAGTTCACCGAAGACGGCGCGCAGCGCCGCGATCCGGTGACCGCCGGGCGCGTCTGTGTGGACTCCGGTTCCCTGGAAGAAATCGAAGAAGTGGTCATCCGCGACCGTAAACATTTGTCGGAAGACGGCGTGGTGGTCTCCATCATCGCCATCGACAAGCACACCGGCAAAATGGAATCGCATCCCGAAATCGTCACCCGTGGCTTGATGAGCGACAACGGCCAGGAATTAATCGCCGGCGCTCGCGCCGTAATCGTCAACACCGTGGAACAATCCAACGCCGAAGAAAAATCCGACTGGGGCGTCATCAAGGAAAAAATTCGCGTCGACCTCAAGCGCTACATCAACAAACACACCTCCAAGCGGCCGCTGATTTTGCCGGTCATCCTGGAAATCTAGCCATTTTTTCATGAGCGATTCGATACCAACCGGAGATAGTCCCGCGCCGGCAGATACGGTCGCGCGCCCCGACCGTCCCAATCCCTCCGCGGGCCGCTTTGGTCAAGCCGCCTTCATCTTTATCTTCATCACCGTGCTGCTGGATTTTCTGGCCTTCGGCATCGTCGCGCCGGTCCTGCCCAACCTCATCATTCAATTCGAAGGCGGCAACATCGCGCGCGCCGCGGCCATCACCGGCGTTTTTGGGTTCGCCTGGTCCACCATGCAATTTATTTTTTCGCCTATGCTGGGCGCCTGGTCGGACCGTTACGGGCGCCGTCCGGTCATCCTGATTTCCTGCGCTGGACTCGGCTTCGACTATATTTTGATGGCTCTTGCGCCCACGGTGGGCTGGCTGTTCGTAGGCCGGCTCATTTCCGGAATTACGACCTCCAATATTTCCACCGCCTTCGCCTACGTCACCGACGTAACCTCGCCGGAAAAGCGCGCCAAGCAATTTGGACTGATCAGCGCGGCATTCGGCCTGGGCTTCATCGTCGGACCGGCCGTGGGCGGGCTTCTCGGCAACGTTCATCTGCGGCTGCCCTTCTGGATCGCCGCGGGTCTTAGTCTTTCCAATGCAATCTACGGCTATTTCATTCTGCCGGAGTCGCTGCCACTCGCGCGACGCGCCAAAAGCGCGTGGCACATGGCCAACCCGCTCGGCTCGCTCAGTTTGCTGCGCTCTCATCCGGAACTTGGCGGCCTGGCCATCGTTACTGCTCTCTACTATCTGGGCCATCAGGCCCTGCCGTCGATTTTTGTGCTCTACGCCGACTATCGCTACGGCTGGAGCGAACGCACCATCGGCCTCTCGCTGGCCGCCGTCGGCCTGTGCGTCAGTCTCGCCTCGGGATTTCTAGTTGGTCCATTCGTGAAGCGCTTCGGCGAACGCAACAGCCTGCTCTCGGGGCTGCTGTTCGGAGCCTTGGCCTTTTACCCGATTCGCCCTCGCCACGCGTAGCTGGGGAATCTTCGCGTCCATCCCAGTCCTGGCGCTGTGGGGTGTCGCCGGCCCCGCGATGCAATCTTTAATGTCCCAGCGCGTCGACGCCACGTCCCAAGGCAAACTCCAAGGCGCGGTAAATAGCCTCCGTGCCATCACCGGCATGATCGGCCCGTTGCTCTTCACCCAGATTTTCGCATTAGCCATCTCGCCGAAACTCAAAACCCACTTCCCGGGCACGCCGTACTACCTTGCCGCCCTCCTTATGCTCGCCAGCATGGCGGTAGCATACGTAGTCGCCCGCCCAGCCACCGCGGTGAAATCGGAACCCGAAACGAACCAAGCGGGAATCTAGCGTGTGCCTGAGGTGATCTAGGTAGAACCCCCTAGAAAACGCACGCAACCCTAGCCGTTTCAATGAAATCGCAAATTAGTCCCAATTTCGTAATACCGCACCATCCGTATTGTCTCGTCTTTGCGCCTCTGATATTTTTTTGGTGTTGTGTAGGGCGCAACATGGTAAGACGGAGAGTCATGAACTGCCCAAATTGCGGAAGCTCCAGGGTCCGAAGGTCCAGGCGCAGCGTTGCGGAGAAGATTTTTATGCCGCTGCTCGCTTCGCGGCCGTTCCGCTGTGAGGACTGCATCAGCCGGTTCGTTAGTTGGATGTGGCGCACCCCGGAATCCTTTTCGCCCCAAGCCGACCAGAGGAGTCTCGTCTACCGCTCGGCCACCGCAGCCCTGCACTCCGGCGTTTATCGCGCGCATCGCTGGCGCTGGCGCCGGCGCACCGTGAAGGCCATTACTGCAGTCATAGGAACTCACGCGCCGCACGCTGTGAAGAGCTGGCTGGATGAGCCTGTCTCGGCCCCTGTCCCAAGGGCAAAATCGCCAGCTATTGCTGTGGCTAGGACCCCGACTCAACCTCGTGAGGCGCCCGCCACGGAAGGGTTCCCCGAAGTTCTCGGCGTGATCCTCGAAATGAAAAATTAGTGCGTCTTGCAGTCCGGCGCCTCGACGTCTGTTCGCCTCCAAATTCTTAATTTTCTTTCCAAACAGAAGGGCTGCGTCACGCTTCGCCGCGCGAACCCTGCCTGCGGTGTGAAATTCTCCTCAGAGCTTGCCTCGATAGACTCGCGGGTATACGCTTCTCTCTCCGAACAGGATTTTTCCGTAGGCACAGCCCGCGTGGCGGCCGGCTGTGACTCCAAAAATCCAAGAATGACTCTTGATCGCGGGCGCTCAACCTGCGATCGGCATTCGAAAATCATCCGCAACTTTGGAGGCAGGAAATGGCGACAGCAACCACGCTGATGGAACCGAACGTCAAGATTAACGCAACTAAACTCCTCGTAAACGGGCAGTGGATCGATAGCGCTTCCGGCAAAACCTTTCCCACCATCAATCCTTCGACCGGCGACATCATTACCCAGGTTTCCGAGGCCGATGCCGCCGACGTCGACAAAGCCGTAGCCGCCGCCCGGGCCGCGTTCGACAAAGGTCCGCGGCGCAAAATGAATGCGGCGCAGCGCGGCAGCCTGATGTACAAACTCGCCGACCTCATCGAAAAACACGCCGACGAACTCGCGCAACTCGAATCGCTCGATAACGGTAAGCCCTACAGCGTCGCACGTGCCGCGGACCTTCCGCTGACTGTCGCCTGCTACCGTTACTACGCTGGTTGGGCTGACAAACTCCAGGGCAAGACCATCCCTGTCAGTGGCAATTTCTTCACCTACACCAAGCACGAACCGGTCGGCGTGGTCGCCCAAATCATTCCGTGGAATTTTCCGCTGCTGATGCAAGCCTGGAAACTCGGTCCGGCGCTTGCGACTGGCTGCACCGTGGTCATGAAGCCCGCGGAACAGACTCCGCTCTCCGCGTTGCGCGTCGGTGAACTCGCGCTCGAGGCCGGATTCCCTCCCGGTGTCCTCAATCTTCTCCCCGGCTACGGCCCGACCGCCGGCGCTGCCCTCGCCCGCCACATGGATGTCGACAAAGTAGCCTTCACCGGCTCAACCGAAGTCGGTCACCTGATCATGAAGGCCGCCGCGGAATCCAATCTCAAACGCGTTACTCTCGAACTCGGCGGCAAGAGTCCCAACATTATTTTCGCCGACTCCGACATGGACAAAGCCGTGGAAGGCGCGCACTTCGCCCTCTTCTTCAACCAGGGGCAGTGCTGCTGCGCCGGTTCGCGAACCTTCGTCGAGGACAGTTGCTACGACGAGTTCGTGGAAAAAAGCGTAGCCCGCGCCAAGAAGCGCACCGTTGGCAATCCTTTCGACAAGAAAACCGAGCAAGGCCCGCAAGTCGATCAGGAACAGTTCACTAAAATAATGGGCTACATCGACTCCGGCAAAAAGCAGAACGCCAAGCTCATGACCGGCGGCAATCGCGTCGGCGACAAGGGCTATTTCATCGAGCCCACCGTTTTCTCCGAAGTGCAAGACGACATGAAAATCGCCCAGGAAGAAATCTTTGGCCCAGTCATGTCCATCCTGCGCTTCAAGGATCTCGGCGACGTGGTCGAACGCGCCAACAAATCCCTGTACGGTTTGGCCGCTGCCGTCTGGACCAAGGACATTTCCAAGGCTCACGCCATCGCCGACAACGTCCGCGCTGGAACGGTCTGGGTGAATTGTTACGACGTGTTCGACGCCGCGGCGCCCTTCGGCGGTTTCAAGCAGTCCGGCATCGGCCGCGAGCTAGGCGAATACGGCCTGGCCAACTACACCGAAGTAAAAACCGTCACCATCAAACTCTAGGCGCAGGGAAAAATTTCTGTCGGCTCTAAGGAAAGCAAGCTACGGGTGTCGCCCAAGTCTCAACCAAACGTCGGCCGCGCGCGGATGAAGAAAAAACTCTCCACAAATTTCGTCATCCGCGCCTACCAGCCGGACGATTTTGACGCGCTATACGAACTGGACCAACAATGCTTCCCGCGCGGCATCGCCTATTCCAAAAGCATGCTCGGCTACTTTCTCCAGATCGCGGCAGAAACATGTTTCGTAGCGCAGTCGGACGATAGCGCTATCGCTGCCTTCATCCTCGGAGAAGTCGACCGCTCCTACGCCCACGTCATCACTCTCGACGTCGCCGAGGACTATCGCCGTAGTGGCGCCGGCTCTCAACTGCTCACCACGCTGGAAAGTAAGTTTCAAAGCTTGGCAGCTGAAACCGTAATCCTCGAAACCGCCGTAAACAATGCCGCCGCCATAGCCTTCTGGCATCGCCACGGCTACCAACCCCAGCGCCTCCTGAAAAAATATTACCTCGGCCGCACCGACGCCCACGAAATGCGCAAGCTACTTCCGAGATGAAAGCGCCCGGGCCCTTTAACGTTCCCCGCATGAACGCCGATCAAAAATCACAGAACCGAATCTCGCCGCATTGTGTACTCTAGAGAATCTCCAGGAGCCAACTTGAACGACTACGTAATGTCCGTGATTCTCGGAATCGTCGAAGGCCTGACCGAATTCCTGCCAGTAAGCTCCACCGCCCACTTGCGCATCGCTGAAGCCCTGCTGCACATCAGCCTGCAAAGCGGCTACTGGAAGATGTACACCATCGTCATCCAGATTGGCGCGATCGCCACTTTGCCGATCTATTTTCGTCAACATATCCGGCAATTGTTTTCCACGTTTCCACGCGGTGAGCGGGGAGATCGCACCATATACACTCACCCGCTAAGTCTGGTGATGATTGCCTTCGTCATTACTGCCGGGCCGTCCTATTTATTAACCAAAGTCATCGGTAAAAATTTGGAGAGCTTGTACGTCATGGGTACCGCCCTGGTGCTCGGCGGGATCGTCATGTGGCTCGTAGATTGGATGAATTCCAAATCGGAAGCAGCGGGAGACGTCCCCGGGGCCGCAGGGCGAATCCATACCTGGAGAATGGACGACATGAGCTTGCCGCAAGCCATGTGGATAGGCGCGTGCCAGATCCTCTCCGGCGTATTTCCTGGAACATCGCGGTCCATGTCTACGATTACCTCCGGGCAAATCGCCGGAATGTCGCGTGCATCGGCACTGGAGTTTTCCTTTTTTCTCTCCATGCCCACAATGGCCATGGCGGTGGCCTATTCACTGTACAAATCATTGAGCGGAAAAGACGAAAACCCCATCGGGGTTTCGCAAATTGATGCGCATCAGTGGATCGTGCTGGTGATCGGACTGGTTGTTTCCTTCATCGTGGCCTACGGCGCGGTGGCCTGGTTTATGGGTTGGGTGCGCAAGCACGGTTTCGCGCCTTTCGCCGTTTACCGCATCATTCTGGGAGCCGTGGTGTTGTACTACGCTTCGCGCATGTCCGGCTAACTTCCGGCCTATTCGAACCGTGTCATCTTCACCTTTCCCGTGCGGTTAAGGTCGCCCCGTACCTCAACTACCTGCTGGTGGGTTCACTTTTTCCTTTTTCGGCCCCAGCCGTGGGGTGACCGTAGCCAGCACCACGAATAGGAAGAGTCCGGCCATCAGCAATTTCATATTGGTCGGCGTGTGTGGACCTCCTCCCGGCATGTCCGTGGAGACCAGCACGGCGTGACGGGGATGCGCGGGATCGTAGTGAATCTCCAGCGAGCTTCCTTGGGCGTGCCGCTCCGCCCAGGCATTCATAGCCCCGATCTGCATAGCCTGAGAGGATGTACTCGATCGCACCCGTGATTGCCTTTGCTCGCCATCCGCAAAATAGTCAATGCGGCAAACAATATGCAAAATGTGCGGCCTCCTCGACAGGTAGGGCTCTACCTTGCAGGAACGGACGGTTGCGGTAGCGGACGGCCAACTCTGCTGCCTGTGCTCTTGCCAAGCCTCCCCTACCGTCACGACTAAGGCTAGAATTGTGCACAGTCCAACGAACAGCGCAAAAAATCCGACCGGGTATTGGGCCTGCCTGGGGTCTTTCGCCGGTGGGCTGTGCGGCGCCAGCTGCATACATCCCCGCTTTCACGAAGAGAAGACAACTTCTAATCCGCGGATTCTATCCCACCTTCCATCCGGCGCAGACAGACAGCACATCCCAACGACAACTCTACAGCCGGCGCTCACACACCGGTTCCGCCGGAGCCACTGGGGACGGCCTGAACGTTCCTCGACTGCAGCGTCTTACCTATCGTCAACAACGCCAGGAACGCAAAAACCACGATCACCAGTAAGCGCCCATTGCTCGCACTTCGCGGCCCTGCGCCAGGCATCTCCGAAGACGTCAACACCGCGTTGCTGTGATTCGCCGGGTCGTAGTGAATCTCTATCGAACTTCCCTTGCGATGCGCTTGCACATAGCGCTGCATCGCGGCAATGTCCGCCGGCGAAGTGGAGCCGCGCGATCGCAGCCGCGCTTGGGTCTCTTCACTCTCCGCCAGGTAGTGAACCCCGCAGGCGATGTGCCAGGACATTCGGCTCCGCCGCAGCGCGGCTGGATCCACATTGCAGTAATTTACCGTGGCGCTGGCTGTCGGCCAACCCTGCTGCACATGTTCCTTCCACGCTTCCGAAACGGTCACAATCAAAACCAGAATGCTGCACAGCCCCGTAAACAAAGTAAAAAACGCCACCAGGTTCTGCGACGACATCGGAGCCTTGGCTGCACCGCCGTACATACTTTGCATCTCGATCGAACCCATGCGAACTTTCACAGTTTGTGAGCGGCGCATTCTGAACGCGCCCTTTCCCCGTTTGTTTTCGCTTGCGATGTGGTTGGCGTTGTGCCCCGGATTGTTGCCTGCTGCTCTAGGCAACACTAGACGCAAAAACATTTGTAGCGTTAGCCCTGTTTGGTATCATCGTGTGGTTCCGGTTCCTCCAAAGCGGGTCGCTCTAGCGCCGACGCCCCGCCGCGACACTCAGCCTTCCCCAAAATGCTGAGGTGAATGACTTGCGCTTCCTGACTCCGACTGAAAATAAACGGCTCAATGAGCTGATTGGATTTTTGTGTATCACCATGGCGGTGCTGACCGCGCTCGCGTTGATCTCCTACTCTCCGCGCGATGCCGCGTGGAATGTGAGCGCCAGCGCCCAGGACGCCACCACCACGCAGAACTGGATCGGGCCCGCCGGCGCTTACGCCTCCGACCTGCTCTTCCAGGTTTTTGGCTTCGCATCATTTCTTCTGCCCATGGCCCTCGCCGTCCTCGGCTGGCGTTGGCTGAAGAATCAAACCATCCATTCGCAGGTCGCCACGCTCATCGGCTATGCCCTGCTGCTGCTTGCACTTCCGTCACTCCTGACGCTGTGGCATTTCCCCGACGTGCGCGGCACGGTTCCGCCCGGCGGCATGCTCGGCTCGCTCGTTTCTGGCGGCTTGCGCTCCGGCTTCAATCCTATCGGCGCGAATCTTGTAGCCTTCGCACTGCTCTTGACCGCGCTCTTCATGACCACGCGTTTTTCCTTTTCCGGCGCGCATGCCTGGGCCAGCGGACCGAAGGGCCCGCTCGGCGCCGTAGAAAAATTAGGCATTTTGCAGAAAGTCCAAGCGCGTTGGCACGCCTGGCACGGTACCCGCGAGCAGGAGCGCTTGCGCAAGCGCCTGGAGGAAACGCGCCTCTCCGGGCGTAGACCGGTGAAACCGCAATTCGCCAACGCCGCTCCGCCTCCCAACGAAGAACCGCAATCCATCGAGCTCGACGATGAGAGCGACATTTTCAAATCACGCTTGGAAGAACGCGAGCAAGAGCGCAAGGAACGCGACAAAGGCTACAAACCACCTATCTTTGTCGTCGATCGTGAAATCGAGAAACCTTCCGCCAGGAAAGCTGCCGAGCCCAAAATTGCCAAAGGCGCCACCACCTACAAACTCCCCTCGGTTTCCCTGCTTCGTGAAGGCGAACGCAGCCAGAAACTCGATGAAGCCGAACTGAAAGACCGCGCCCGCACCATCGAAGAAAAATGTCTTGAGTTCGACGTCCAGGGCCGCGTCACGCAAATCAATCCCGGCCCGGTGGTAACCACTTTCGAATTCAAGCCCGAAGCCGGCATCAAGTACAGCCGCATCATCGGTCTCACCGAAGATTTATGCCTCGCGCTGCAAGCCGAATCCATTCTCATCGAGCGCATCCCCGGCAAATCCACCATCGGCATCGAAGTGCCGAATCTCAACCGCCAGACCATCGCGCTGCGCGAAATTGTCGAAGCTCCGGAGTTCATCAATTCCCCGAGCAAGCTCACTCTCGCCATGGGCCGCGACCTTCACGGCCGCATCCGCATTACCGATCTCGCCGCCATGCCCCACTTGCTGATCGCCGGCTCCACCGGCACCGGCAAGAGCGTCTTCATCAACTCGCTGATGATGTCTATTCTCTACAAGGCTAGTCCCGACGACGTGAAAATGGTGCTGGTCGATCCCAAGCGCCTCGAACTCAATCTCTACGAAAATATTCCCCACCTCATCGCGCCGGTAGTCACCGATCCGAAAATCGCTTCGAACGTGTTGCGCAACGCCACCCGCGAAATGGAAAACCGTCTCAAGCTTCTCGCCCAGCGCGGCGTGCGCAACATCGACCAGTACAATCGCACCTTCCAGAAGCAGCAATCGCTCTCGCTTTTCGACAACGTGCAGGAAAGCGAACACAAGCCGCTTCCCTACCTGGTCATCGTCATCGACGAATTGGCCGACCTCATGATGGTCGACACCAACAACGTCGAAGAGTCCATCACCCGTCTCGCGCAAATGGCTCGCGCCGTCGGCATCCATCTGATCCTCGCCACCCAGCGCCCCTCTGTCGACGTCATCACCGGCTTGATCAAAGCCAACTTCCCCGCCCGCATTTCTTTCCGCGTGGCCAGTAAAGTCGACTCGCGCACCATTCTCGACGCCAACGGCTCCGAATCCCTGCTTGGCCGTGGCGACATGCTCTATCTCCCCGCCGGCTCCGCGCGTTTGCACCGCATCCACGGCCCGCTCGTCACCGAAGACGAAATCGTCTCCGTCTGCGATTTCTGGCGCGACCAGGCTCAGGCCAAATACAACGAGCAACTCCTCGAAGCCCCGAAAGAAGAAAACAGCAAGACGCTAACCGCCGGAGTCGCTGCCGAAGGCGATGAAGAAGCCGCCGGAGCCGATGACGTTGATGACGCGCTCTATCAGGACGCCATTCGCGTCGTTTGCGACGCCGGCCGCGCCTCCACTTCCACTCTGCAGCGCCGCCTGCGCATCGGCTACGGCCGCGCCGCGCGCCTCATCGACCTGATGGAAAAAGACGGCATCGTCGGCCCACCCGAAGGCACCAAGCCCCGCGAAGTGCTGAAGAATCGCAACTGGATGCGCGAGTTCGACGAAACCAAGCAGGAATAGTTTCACCGTCACGGTGCTAACTC
>DATCOK010000358.1:0-3762 GCA_036564765.1 Candidatus Acidiferrum sp.
GGTTCGGGGACGTTCACCTTCGAATTGGTGAGCACGCTGATGAGTTGCAGCGCGTTGACCACGCCTTTGCCCTGGTAGTGATTATTGGTGATGACGTAAACGGTGGCGGCCTGCTTGCTGACTTTTTGGATCCGCGAGACCCAGGGAGCCAGTTCTTCGGTGGAGTACAGATAGTTGTAACGCTCGTGGGGGGCTACGCCGGGGTCGTCGGTGAACCAGGTATCGTAGCGGCGGCCGTGGAGGCGGATGTAGGCCACCGGCGCGGTGGCAGAAGTGGAAGGCTCAAGGGAGCGGCCGATGATGGGTTGATCGATGTTGCAGAAGCCGGCGCGGAGGTCGCGCAATAGATCGAAGGTGGCCGGAATGTTCCACGAAGCGTGGCGGACTTCGACGACGAGCGGATAGGTGGCGAAGCGTTTTAGAACTTTGGAAAGGTAGGCAACAGTTTCAGGATCGCGATGAAACGAGAAAGGAAACTGCAGAAGGAGCGCGCCGAGTTTGTTGCCGGCGTGCAAGATATCCAAGCCTTCGCGCACGGTGCGCTCATCCTGCGCGGTGGCGTCGTGCTCGTGCGTGAATTTCTTCCAGAGCTTGGCGGTGAAGACGAAGCGCGGGTTGGCGGCGACGCGGTCAATCCATTGCGCGGCGTGGTCGGGCTGGATGGGATGATAGAAAGAGGTGTTGATCTCAATGGTGTCGAAAAAATCGGCCAGGAATGTGGCGGGATGAAAATCTTTGGGACGCGGCTGCGGGTAAACGTAACCGGCCCAATCTTTGTAAGCCCAGCCAGCGGGGCCGATTTTCAGGTGCGGAAGAGCGATATCATTTTTGAGCGAAAGAGGGTTTGGCGTGCGAGAAGAACGGGAAGTCATCGTAAAGTGCGCATCGGCGAAAGTTAAGACGCAAAATCGAGATTAGGTTTTTCTGATGCGGCATGTCAATGCGGTGGCGTATGTCGCAAAGCCCGATTGCGCCGAGCCATCGCGGCTGCTAGGCTCGAAATTGTGAGCCGCACATGTTCCGCGGAAGTTCTTCAGTGCTCCAGTCCGGTAGTTCCACTAAATACCTGCTAGACGAATGCGCCGTTGTTGACGATGAAGGGAGCCCTTTTACAGGTGAATCGATGAAACTTTCCATCAGCTACAAGCACGTGGAGTCGCAAGAGGAAGTGGTCAAGGACGTCGAGAAACACGTCGAGAAGTTAAATAAATTTTTGAAAACCTACGCGCCGGACCTGGTGCAACTCCATGGCGTGTTCGCGGTGAACCCGCACAAGGAACAGCACTCCTGCACATTGAATTTATCGCTGCCCACCGGCTCGCTGCACGCCACAGGTATCGGAAAGAATGCGCGGGCGAGTTGCAAGAAGGCCTTCAGCGAGCTGGAGGCGCAGGTGAAAAAGCACCAGGCCCTGCTGCGCAAAGATTATCAGTGGAAGCGAAAGCGAAGCCGCGAGGGCGCGTTGGTGACGCCGTAAGTGCAGGCACCGCTTGGATGAATTGAGGCGAGTTCCTTTAGGGCGCTGCCTTGCGGCGATTTACGTTGGGATGTAAGTCCGGCGCAGATAGTCGATAGTGTTGCGTTCGAGGTCGGCGTAATTGGTCTGCAGCGCTTCGCGCAGCGCCGGCTCAACGCTGGATTCGTTGGCGAAGTGTTCGAAGAAACGCTCCAGCCCGTACATTCCTGAATTTGCAATGATCGCTTCCGTCGCAGCCAGCGACCAGGCATAGGCGAAGCTGGCCGCCGCGGCCGGGAATCGCGACCAGGCACCTTCCAGATGTTGTAGCGGAATGTACGAGTGGTGCTCGTAGGCGTACACCAGAGCTTGGGCCGAATCGTTGCTGCGGCGCCCTTCCATATATTGCGCCAGGCCTTCGTTCAACCAGGTGGGGCAGCGTCCGAGAGTTTTCTGCACCACGAAGCTGTGGGTCAGCTCATGCATGAGCATGCGCGACAATTCATCCGTCATCGTTTCTAGTCCACGGATGGGCACGCGGATGCGACCGTCGTTGAGAGCACCGGCCCAACCCGGGGCGCGGGTAATGTCGCGAAAGGTTTCCTGGGTGTAGAGCACTACAGCGATCGACTCGGCGGGCGCGAAGCGCAGTTGCGATTCCAGGCTGCGAAAATGTTCTTCGAGGGTGCGCAGAATTTCGGTGGCCAGCTGCGGCGTGGCGTTGCCCTGATAATGAATAGTGAAATGATGCGTCTGGCCTTCGCGGAAGCCGCTCTCGGTCTTCTGATCGCGCTCAACTTTTTCAAGCGCCAGGGCCACTTCACGGCTGGGCTGGATTTTTTGCGAGCGCTTCCATTCCTCGGCGGCTTCCGGCAAGCGGTCGAGGGCGTAGTAGGCCCAGCCGGAAAGTTGCGCTACCGAGCCAGACTGCGGGCTGATTTTGCGGGCGCGGTCGAGATATTCGAGCGCAGCGCCGTATTGGCTGCGCACCAGATGGATGTAGGCCAGGCTCAGAAGATTGGCCAGCTGAAGATTCGGATCTTTGGCCGCAAAGTTCAGCGAGGATTGAAACTGCTCGATGGCTTCATCGGGACTGTTGCGCGAAAGCTCAAAATTTCCCGCGGCATAATGGCCCAGCGCCGCACGCGACATGCTGAGGGCTGAACCATTTCGTGCGGCGGCTTCCAGTTCCGTGAGTTTGGCGATATCGATACTGTCTTCGCGCACCACCTGGTGCTGAATTTCCACGTATCCATTGGCAGCGCGAATGGGCGGAGGGGCCACTTCTAGATTTTTGACGGCACGCGATGTAATGGATGATTTGCCGCCGGGATTCGCGGATGAAGCGTCCAAGCCCCCTCCGGAAGAGTGCCCAAGTTGCGGCTGTTGGCGGGTGAGCCCCTGGCATTGCACAAATCCCAATTTTTCCGCTTGGCCCGCTAGGCGCACGCTGCACCACTTTACGGTGGTTTTGATTTCGAAATCGACGATGACCGCGTCGCCCTTCTTCAGCGTGTTGACCATGCTGCTGGAAGTCGACATGTCGGAATAGACGGCAACGCCATCGAGGGCTGCCGTGGCGTTGGGAACGGAAATAGCGCTTTGTGCCTGGCAAGAATGAGCGGAAGACAAAAGTATCAACGCGGCCGACAATTCGAGGCGGGCACGCCCGAACGATTCAGCCACGATGCCATCCCGTTGCCTGCGCCATAGAACCATCTTCAGGAAAGCCGAAAAATTTGTCGCGCAATTTTACGCTCGATATTTCCTTGCGGCTACTGCATGATGCGGGCATCGGAAGTTGCCTGTATTGCCTCGCGGCTCAAGCGCCGGGAAAATAGTCAAATCTTTGTCGAGTGGCATCGCATCCTAGGTGCACGGAGAGAGCAACTCTATGAGCGAAAAAAATCAATTCAGCGCAGTTGGCCTGGTGGCAACTGCGGCGCTGGCCATGGCGTTTGGAATCAGCGGCTGCAACACCGCACCGAATCCCAACAACGCGACGCAATCGCAACCAGCTCCGGCGGATCAAACACAGACGGCGCAGTCGCAGGATCCCGAGGCGGATGCGAATCTCGCGCCCGTTTCGGCCGCCGATGCGGCTACCTATGAGCAACCGGCGCCGCGCGCGGCGGCTCCAAGCCGCGCGCCAGCCAGCCACGATCGAAGCGCTTCCGATCGGGACCGCGGTAATGACGGCCGCGATCGCGGCTACGACAGCCGCGACAACGGTGGCGGCGGTGACGACTATTACGATTCGAACGCTGACTACGACGAAGGTGTCGACACCGATTACGGCGAGCCGG
>DATCOK010000359.1:0-2075 GCA_036564765.1 Candidatus Acidiferrum sp.
CAGTTGCGGGCGTTTTACAACGTGTGCCGGCACCATGCGGCGGCGGTGGTTACGGAGGCGGACGGCTGCGCGAAGCAATTCCGGTGTCCTTACCATGGATGGACGTACGGGATCGACGGGGCGCTGAAGGGCATGGTGGAGTTTGACGGAGTTTGCGACTTCGACCGCGCGAATAACGGGCTGGTGCCGATTCAGGTGGATATTTGGGAGCATTTTGTTTTTGTGAATCTGAATCCGCACGCGGGATGGTTATCGGAATTTCTTGGGAGCATCCCGCCGATCGTGGCGCCGCTGGAGTTGACGCGCAAGTTGAAGTTTTTTGACCGGCGGGTGTACACGCTGCAATGCAACTGGAAAGTGTACGTGGACAATTATCTGGACGGCGGGTATCACGTGCCGCACGCGCACAAGGGCTTGAGCAGCGTGATTGAGTACACGAAATATACGATCGAAAATTTTGAGCGGGCATGTTTGCAATCGAGCCCGTTGTCGTCGGATTCATCATCGGAAGCGGGAGTGGCGTCGACGCGGCAGGGGCGGGCGTTTTACTTGTGGATCTATCCGAACTTCATGCTGAACGCGTATGAAGGAGTGATGGACACCAACCTGGTGGTACCGCTGGCGGTGGACAAGTGCGCGGTGATTTTTGATTATTATTTCGCGGATGTTTCGGTGGCGGCGGAGGCGCGCAATCGGGCGAGCATCGCGGTGAGCGAGAAAGTGCAGGACGAGGATGTGGGGATTTGCGACTCGGTGCAGCGGGGATTAGGGTCGCGGGCGTATCTGGCGGGGCGGTTGTCGGTGCGGCGGGAAGCGGGGGAGCATCTGTTTCACCGGTTGCTGCATACCGATTTGACGGGCGCGGTGTCGCAGGCGGACGCCGCAGCGGATTGATCGGGTAAAAACAATCTGCGCCTCGGTGCTGAATTGATTGACGGCGGCGCAACCTCTCGCAATTTCTTCTAGCACTATTCAAAAATTACTGTTTTGTTGCCGTAGAGCAGGATGCGGTTCTCGATGTGCCAGCGCACGGCGCGCGAAAGGACGATCTTCTCGAGGTCGCGGCCCTTCTCGACTAAATCTTCCAGATTGTCTTTGTGGGAAATGCGCGCGACGCCTTGCTCGATGATGGGCCCTTCGTCGAGAGTTTCGGTGACGTAGTGGGCGGTGGCGCCGATGAGTTTGACGCCCTTGTCGTAAGCCTGCTGGTGCGGGCGGCCGCCGATGAAGGCGGGCAGGAAGGAGTGGTGGATGTTGATAATCTGCAGCGGGTAATGGGAGATGAAGTTGGGCGAAAGAATCTGCATGTAGCGGGCGAGGACGACCAAGTCGATGTTGTCGTTCCAGAGGGCGGCTAGCTGCTGTTCTTCGGCTTGTTGCTTGTTTTCCTTGGTGACCGGGATGTGCAGAAACGGGAGACCGTAGAAGTCGGCGTGGCGCTGGGTGTCGGGATGATTGCTGACGATGAGAGGGATCTCGCAGGCGAGTTCGCCGTTGCGATGGCGATAGAGCAGATCGACGAGGCAGTGATCGAATTTGGAGACGAAGACGGCGACGCGCAAGCGGTGGGAGGAAACGGCCAGGCGCCAGTGCATGGAGAATTTCTGGGCGATGGGAGCGAAGTGCTCGGCGAAGGATTCGAGCGGGAGAAAGAATTCGGCGAGATCCCATTCGACACGTGCGAGATAGTAGCGTTCTTCGGCGGTTTGGTGCTGTTCGAAGTGCAGAATATTTCCGCCGTGGCGGTAGATGAACTCGGCAATGGTGGCGTCAAGACCTTTGCGGTCGGGACACTCGACGAGTAGGATTGCGCTCTTTTTCAAGTTGCTGGCTCCCGTGAGGAAGCAGTTTATCCGAGTTCTGGCTGGGCAATCTCCTGCCCGCAGCGACGGATGTGCGCAAGTTGCCGACTGAATTGACGATGCGAGAAGCGGCGGCTTATACTCGATGTGGTCGCGAGTCTTTCCTAGCTGCGCTACAGCTCAACTGTAAACCTGGATAGTTGCTCACTCCGCCAGGATGTTTGGCACTCGCCGATAAGCGCTTGCAGCCGTGATTCGCACACACTCGACGTA
>DATCOK010000360.1:0-5566 GCA_036564765.1 Candidatus Acidiferrum sp.
GCTCCGTGGACACTGAAGGTCACGGGTTGGGACTCGCCGGGAAGCTGCGCGACGCGCAGAGGGCCGCTTTTACGTACGATTTTTATTCTGGAGACATAGACGACGTCGGACATACTGGGCTCCTCGGCGGACGGAGAAAACGGTAGCACTAATCCAGATCGCAGGCAGCGAAAAACGGGGCAGGGGCGTAGCTTGGCGAGGGAAAAGATGTCAGGGATGGCCTAATGCTGCGTGGAATTTTCCGCGTTTCAGGTAGCAAGCGCGTGGGCGACTTGCGGGATGGAGGCGTCAGGAGTTCCAGGCGACTTTGGAGAGTTGCTTTTTGCGGGAGTCCCACTCGGAGCCGGAGAGCAGGCGCGGGGCGACGTCGATGAGGCGAGGGATGAGTTTGAAGACGCGGGCGGCGTTCCAGGGCTGGCCGTCGCGGGTGCGATAGTCGCGGGCGTTGAGGGCATCGGCCATGCTGTTGAAGGAAATGTCCTGGACGATCATTTCGGCGAGGAATTTGAGGGTTTGGGTTTCGAGGGGATCGTCTTCGAGGTGGCGGCCGTCGGCGGCGATGCGCAGGCCGAAGGGGATTTCTTCGGAGCCGGCTTCGGCGGGGGGCGGCTCGGGCTGGCCAGAGATTTCAATTTCGCGTTCCCATTCGAGGGCGACGAGGCTCCAGCCGGCGTCGTGCATTTTGGAGAGATAGACGGAAGTCGGCAGGATGGTGACCTTCTCACGAATGCGGTCGATCTTTTTCACGGTGCGCCTCCTCAATGGTATGTTTCTGCGGCTCGGGACGGGCTTTGGCGGTGGTATAGGTAGCAATCGGCTGACCACGGTGCCGTGCGCGGACGGGCGAAGAAACGAAACCGTTTAGAGCGTGGGGAGTGGGAGTGAGCGGGGGGAGTTGTCCGAATGCGACACGAGATTGTCGCGAGGGCGGACACTGCGGAGCGGAGTGATTCGGTCATGAAAACAGTAGTGATACTGGCGCTTAGTTTTGTGGCGTTCTTCCCTCCCAGCGCTTGGGCCGCGGGTGTCGAGCATACGGGCACAAAGCCGGCGCTGGAAGTGGTAGTGCTGGGTTCGGGCGGGCCGCGGGCGTTTGGCCGGGCGGGCTCGAGTTTCGTGGTGCTGGTGGATGGGACGCCGCGGATTCTGGTGGACGCGGGACCTGGGGCGTTTCTGCGCATCGGGGAGTTGAAACTGGACTTGGACAAAGTGGATACGGTTTTGCTGACGCACCTGCACATCGATCACAGCGGGGACTTGCCGGCGTTTTTCAATGCGCGGGCGTTAACGAGTGATGGGCCGATCTCGTACCGGGTGTTTGGGCCGGATGGGTCGGGTCTGTTTCCCAAGACTTCGCGGTTTATTGATTTGCTGGTGGGGGACGAGGGTGCGTTCGCGTATCAGAAAACATTTGGCGCGCGAGAAACGTTTACGGTTCGCGATCTAGCGATCGGGTTGGAGTCCACGCGGACGAAGATTGTGGATGAGGGCGGATTGGTGGTGGAGGAGACTGCGACTCATCACGGGGATTGCCCGTCGGTGGCGTATCGCGTGGCGTACCAGGGAGTGGCGGTGGTTTTTTCTGGGGATATGGATGCTTCGGCGTTGCCGAACCTGGTGCAACTGGCGAAGGGCGCGGACTTGCTAATTTTCAATTGCGCGGTGCTGGATCCTCCGGGATCGCCTGCGCAGTTGTACGAATTGCATACGCCGCCGACAAAAATCGGGCAAGCGGCGAAAGAAGCTGGCGTGAAGACGTTGCTGTTGAGTCATCTGGCTCCGGACGTGGAAGGCAAAGAAGCCGCGGTGCGCAGATCTATCCGCGCATCATTTGCCGGGCCGGTTGCTTTTGCCACGGACAAGTTGCACGTCGCGGTAATCCATCAATTTTAGAGATGTGTCGAAGAATCTGTTGTTCATGAGGACCGATCCTAGTGGCCGGCGGAAGGTGAGTTTTCTTCCGGGACGCGAGCGGCCTTGATTTCATAATTTTCATACAGGATGGTCAGGGTGGCGCGGCCGCCGAGGCGCAGATTGGAAACGCTCTGGTTTTCTACCGGAAGCCAAAAATTCCCGAACTTTTTATAGTCGTGACGGATCTCCGTCTTGGTGATCCACATCGAGGGGTTCCTGGACGGTTCGGCTTCGATGCGACACACGGCGAAATCCTGGTCATCCACCCAGATGCGGCCGCGGTAGAGAAATTTATTTGGCACTTTCGGCTGGATCGCAATGACGTAGGAGCAAGTGCCGCTGTGGGATTCGCGGACGAGCGAGGTAAAGTCGTAATTGCGCGGGTTGAGTTCGACATTGGCGCGGTTGCTGGACTCTTGTGCTTCACTCTCGGCGTCGATCAAGCGCTTCAAAACTCGTTTGATAATGAACTTGCTTCCGCTTTCGGACAGAATCCTGAATTCCTTGTGAGCGGGAGCGTTGTAGGTCATCTCCACGGCCATCTCCGCGCGGAGCACCGCAGGAAAGCCCTTGTATTCGATTTTGTAATCGCGCTGGCCGCTATAGCTTTCGAGAGCGTGAGCGCGTTCGGCATTCTTCTGTATTAGTTTCTCAACTACCTGGGGAAGAGTGAGTGAGGGCCCGGCCGCGGCCTTTTCACCTTCTTGCGCGGAGGCCGGTAACTGCAACAGGGTTATGGCCGCGAAGAGTGCGGCAATGAGAGAAACTCTTTTGCGCGTCAGAAGAAACACTTTTTCTCGTATCCGGCGACGAGCCAAACAAAAAACTACAAAGAGAACGCCCGTTCAACCTATCGGACACATCCTATGCGGTTGCCGCGAATCGGGGTGTTCACTTCTGCACAATGCCGCGGGAGGATAACCCCCTGAGGATTCGAGGCTCTGGTGGACAAGTTGCGTGGTGCGGTCGATCTGCCTTGATAAATCTTTCGAAGACGCTGCCGCTGAGAGTTTAGTGCGAGCGGGAAGGATGCTCGGTGGCGGTGGATTCCGAGGCGGCGGTTTTTGGTTGGCCGAGGGAGGGGTTGGCTTCGAGGCAGGAAGCGCAGTAGCCGCCGACTTCGGTGCGAGAGATGGTGACTTTCATGTTGAAGTCGCGGGCGATTTGTTCCTTGAGCTGCTCGTAGAGGCGGCTTTCGAATTCGCGGACTTTGCCGCAGCGCAGGCAGGCAACGTGGATGTGGTCGCGTGGGCCGTGGCTCTCGTAATAGTGGCGGTCGCCGCGGAGATGGAGCAGGTCGAGTTCGTCGATCAGGCCCTGCTTCTTAAGGAGGTCGATGGTGCGATAGACGGTGACGAGGTGGACGCCGGAGTCGATCTTTTGCGCGCGAGCGAGGATCTGGTCAACGTCGAGGTGTTGTTCGGCGTCGTCCATGACCTGGAGGATGACACGGCGCTGCTTGGTCATGCGCAGGCCACGCTGGGCGAGGATCTGTTGGAGCTTGCCGGTGGTTTCGGCGGTGTTGAGGCGTTCCCCGGTGGAGACGCGGCGTGAGGGTGAAGCTGCCATGCGGGCCTCCGGGATGTGCGGGGTGGATTTGCGGGGGCGCGAGCGGCGGCCGCAGAGAGACATTGTAGCGAAAGAATGTTGGCAGCGGCAAAGATTGGTTGGGGAGTCGAGTGGGTACCTGAGGGAGTGTTGCTCTTTCATTTCCAAGAGCCCACCCGCCGCGGCCGGCGAGCACGAGAGACCGTCGTGTGGTGCAGGCCGGAATGTGGGGCGCGGTTGTGAGAGAAAACTTCGCGTGTGAGTGGTGTGTATACTTGCGTGGATTGAAAAGACTTTTACGGTGTTTGGGCGGTTTTATGCGGATGGGTGATGGACGACTGGAATTATTTTAATTATTTCACGGAGATTGAAGAGTATTTCTGGAAGAAGCGCGGGGCGCATCTGCTGGTGTCACCGCTGGACTGGGCGATTATGGAGACCTGGCAGAAGGCGGGGATCCCGCTGGAGGCGGCGCTTAAAGGCATAGACCGGGCATTTGAGAGTTATCAGCGGTCGCGGCGCGGAGGGGTGGGCAAGCCGCTGAAGAGCCTGGCGTATTGCACGGACGCGGTGCTGGAGGCGGCGGAGGAGCTGCAGGAAGCGGCGGCGGGGAGCGGGGCGAAGAGTGCGCGGGTTGAGGCGAAGGAGATTTTTTCGCGGGAGGAGCTGAAGGATTATTTTACGCGCAATGTAGCGCGGGTTGCGGCGGCGGCGGATAAATATTCGGTGACACAGAAGGAGTTGAGCGGGCGATTTGCGGAGGTGGCGCGATCGCTGGAGGCGAGCATGGTCTTGCTGGAGAGTCCGGGGGCGCTGGACCTGGAGGATCTGGAGCGACGGCTGACGATACTGGATGAGAAGCTGCAGGCGGTGTTGGCCAGCCACGCGAATGAAGAACGCATGCTGCAAATACGGCGGGAGATGGATGGGCAGTTGGCGGCGTACCGGGGAAAGATGAAGGCGGAGCAGTTGGCGATGGTGGAGAAGCAATATTTACAGAAGCGATTGCTGGAGGAGTTTGGGTTGCCCCGGTTGAGTCTTTATTACCTGGCCTGATGCGATGATGTAGCGTGATGGTGGCTGGCGCGAGTCTTCTGTCGAGGAAAGTTCCCCTCAAGAACTTTGGAATATTTGCTGCGCGATTTTCGTTGTGCGGGCCGGAATGGTGCCACGCCGGCAAACAAATAATTGGTCAGTGGCAACTGGGGTCGTCGGAGAAAGTGCCGCTGACGATCATGGAGTTGAGGAACTGGCCGCAACTGCGGATTTTGGCCAGGGATTGATCGTTTTGCACGGCGTTGGGATCGACGGTGGTGGCGCCGTTGAGGGCCCGGCGGGTAGCGGCGATGCCGTCGGCCCAAGTGGTGAGCAGGCCGACTGCACTGCGCAGAACGCCGAGGGCGTTGCGATCGCTTTCGGAGGAGGCGGCGACTTCGGCCTGACGCAGGCCGACGAGAGATTGTTCGCGATAGGCGGCGACCCAGCCGTCGCTTACGGCTAAACCATATTTCATCATGGCAGTTTCTGCGACGGCCCACTCGCGGAGTTGCGCGAGTTCAGCGATGACGGCGCTGGAGAACTCGCGGGAGAAGCGCTGCTGATATGGGGTGTTGGCGGCGCTGGAGCCGGAAGTGGCGGTAGTCTCTTGCGGCGGAATGGTCAGCAGCACACGGTGATTTTCCACGGTAAAGACGGCGTTGGTGGCTTGTGCGAGAGATTCGATGTCGATGTAGGTACGCCCGTTAATCATGCGGACAGGAGTGCTGGCGGTGCGGCCGTTGACGACGAGCACTTTGTCGCCGGCGGTTTGGGCGAAGAGGGTAGTTGCGAGCGAAAGCAGGGCGACGAAAGAAGCGAGAAATGTGCAACGGAAGGGTTGGTTGATCATGCGATTCACCGTGAGAACGACGGACTCGTGAAGCAGCTAGCATTGTAACGCACGGGCATTTTGCCGGCGCGTCGGATACACTTCGGTATCCAAAGTGTTCATGCGCAGGGCGGGCGTGTGCCCGGAGACGCGGCGAAGGAATGAGGACCTGATACTATGTCGGATGAGTTACTATTATCGATTGAGAAGCTAGTGTATGGCGGGGACGGCTTGAGC
>DATCOK010000361.1:0-3982 GCA_036564765.1 Candidatus Acidiferrum sp.
CCGTTTGACGGTCGAACCGGTGAAGCGCAGCCGCCTCATCGAAGTCACCTTCGAATCCAACGACCCGCAAATTGCCGCGCAAGTCGTCAACACTCTCACCTCCGTCTATATCGACGCCAATCTCGAAGCCCGCTGGGAAGCCGCCCAGAAAGCTTCTGATTGGCTGGCGCAGCAGCTCGATGCCATGAAAGGCAAGCTGGAAAAATCGGAAGACCAATTGCAAAAGTACGGCCGGCAAAACGGCTTACTCTTTCTCGAAACCGACAAGGGCAACAGCGAAAATATCGTGGTGCAGCGGCTGCGCGATCTGCAGCAGGAGTTAACCAAGGCGCAAGCCGAGCGCTATGCCAAAGAATCCTTATACCGTTTGCTCGAGCGCAAGGACTACGGCGCGTTGCCGGGAATTATCGACAACAAGCTGATCCAGGAACTCACCACCCGGCTCGCCGATTTGCAACGCGAGCAATCGCGGCTGAGCGCCAACTTCAATCCCACCTATCCGCGTGTCAAAGAACTGCAAAGCCAGATCGATGAAAGTCAGGCCATGCTCGATGCCGAACGCGCGCGCGCCGCGGCAGGAATCGAAAACGATTACAGAGCCGCGGTCAGCCACGAGCAGATGCTGCGCGACGCGTTCGCCGAGCAGGAGCGCCAAGCCAACGACGTCGCCGGAAAATCCGTGCAGTACAACATCCTGAAGCGTGAAGCGGACACCAACAAACAGCTGTATGTCGGCCTGCTCTCCAAGCTCAAGGAAACCGGGGTCTCCAGCAGCATGAAAGCTACCAACATTCGCGTGGTCGATCCCGCAGTGCCGCCCACGAAATTTGCGCGGCCTCGCATACTGCTCGACATATCGCTCTCCTTGATTCTAGGGATGTGCCTGGGCATCACCGCGGCATTCCTGCAGGAGCATCTCGACAACACCCTCAAAAATTCCGAAGACATCGAGCGATTCCTGCAGATTCCTGCGCTGGGCGCCGTTCCCGCTGTGGCCTTCAACGGCAACGGCCGCAGCCTGCATGGCTTCCATGCCACCGAACGCATGCTTGGACTCGAATCCACGAATGGCCATAAGAACGGCCACGAAAACGGCGTGGGCTGGAACCGGCTCAAGTCCGCGGAAAATAACGGCACGCAAAATAGCGCGCTTGCCGAAGCCTTCCACGGGCTGCGCACTTCTGTGCTGCTCTCCACTGCCAAGCATCCGCCCTCCACGCTACTGGTCACCAGCGCACAGCAAGGCGAAGGCAAAACTACCGTGGCTGCGAATCTCGCCGCCTCCCTAGCGCAGTTGGGCGATTCCGTATTGCTAGTCGACGCTGATCTGCGCCGCCCCAGCTTGCAGAAATTTTTCCAGGTCACTCGCACCACCGGCCTGGTCAACTATCTGACTGGCGACTGCGACTGGCGGACGCTGATCTGGAAAGCCGCGCCGCTCAACGTACACGTGCTTTTCTGCGGCCCGGTGCCGCCCAATCCCGCCGACCTGCTCTCTTCCGAATACATGCGCGCGCTCGTTCGCGAAGCTTCCAAGGAATACAAATTTGTGGTGCTCGATTCTCCTCCGTTGCTGAATCTGGCCGACAGCCGCATTCTCGCCACTCTGGTCGACGGCGTAATTCTGGTGGTCGGGGGCGGTTCGACGCCGCGCGACTTGGTGCAGCGCGCATACATGTCCGCGGTTGATGCCGGTTCGCATGTGCTCGGCGCCACCATCAACTTTGCGGATGTGAAGAACGATTACTACTATTCGGAATATCGCCAGCCGGAATCCGGTGAGTCCGAAAAGTAGCGGCTCGGCATTTCTGGGACGCTGGAGCGTACGCGGATGTTGAGAGTGGTCGAAGCGGCGCTCATGCTGTGCGTCACTGTGGCCGTTCTGTCCTTTGGCGGAACGGAGCCGGTGTCCTTCTCGATTGTGGAAGTGTTGCTGCTCGCTGCCGCGGTCGCCGCGCTGTACGCACTCAAAAACTTCTCGTGGTCGCATGCCAGGCAAATTGGAATCATCCCTGCCACGCTGCTGGCTCTGACCGCGTTCCAACTGCTCCCGATTCCCACTTCGCTTTTGCGTTGGCTGCGTCCAAGCCATGCACCCTGGAACATAACTTCACCCGAGAACGCGCCTCCAACATTTTCAACGCTCAGCATTGCGCCGTACGCCACCCGCACACATCTGGTGCTCTTGGCCTGCTGCACCGCGGTATTTTTCTTCGCTCGCACTCTCGGGCAGGATCGCCAGGCGCGCCGCCGGCTGGTCGGCTGGCTCCTGGCGCTCGGAACGTTCGAAGCGCTATACGGACTGCTGCAGTATCTCAGCGGATGGCAAAAAATTTTCAACTACGCAAAGAAGTACAATCTCGAAGAAGCCACCGGCACGTACATCAACCGCAACCACTTCGCGGGCTTTCTCGAAATGGTGATTCCCTTCGGCTTGGCGCTCGTTCTGTACGAGAACGCCAAGTTGATGCGCGGCACCCACCCGGTCCGAAGATGGAAAGCCATTCTTTCCGCTGAAAATTTGCCGCGTGTAGGCCTGCGCTTTCTCGCCACTGCGGTGATGCTCGCGGGCTTGGCTTTTTCCCGCTCGCGTATGGGCATCGTGGCCGCCGCTTCTTCTCTGGCGCTGCTGGCGGCCTTCTCGGGATTTCAGCGCAAAGCTGGTCTATGGTTTTCCGCAGTGCTGATGGTTTGTGTAACCACCCTGGTGCTATGGATGGGCGCAACTTCTACCTTCGAAAGATTTGGCTCCCTTGGCCAGGAGTATTCAGCCGCGGGCGAAAGCCGGCTCTCCCTGTGGATAGATTCCGCGCGCCTCGTCGCCGGGCATCCACTGCTCGGCAGCGGCCTGGGCACCTTTCCTGTAGCCTTCACCACAGTGCAAACGACCTTCCTTGGTAAATTTGTGAATCACGCCCACAACGATTATCTGGAATTCGCCAGCGACCTGGGCGTTCCCGCTGCCATTTTGTTGTTTGGATCCATCGCCGCTGTGTTTGTGCGTTTAGCGAGCAAAATCGCGTCCGCGTCCGTCAGCTTCGAAAAAGCCGCAGCGCTCGGTTGCCTCGGCGCCATCGCAGCCATTCTGCTGCATAGTCTCGCGGATTTTAATCTTTATATTCCCGCCAATGCGCTGGTCTTTTCCTGCATTCTGGGATTGGCTGCGGCCATTTGCGCTCCGGGCCCCGAAAACTTCAGGACGCCTCGTGAAGCGTGATATCCAACTACACGTAAAACGCATCATCGACGTGCTCTGGTCGCTTTACGGCTTGGTGGTCTGCATTCCCATTTTTGCCGCCGCGGCCCTCGTCGTAAAACTCGATTCCGAAGGGCCGGCTTTTTTCGCTCTCAACGCCGCGGGAATGGGCGGCTGTTCTTTTCGCCAATGGAAGTTTCGCACCATGGTGAACGGCGCGCGCGAAAACGGCGACCGCTTTGAAACTTCCGCGTACGACCCGCGCATTACTCGCGTTGGGCGCTTCCTGCGCCGCTGGAGCATTGATGAACTCCCGCAACTGTGGAATGTTCTGCGCGGAGACATGAGTCTCGTTGGTCCGCGCCCCACGTTTCTGGAAGTCGCCGCGAAATATTCACCGGAGCAATCTCGACGCCTGGCTATGCGCCCCGGCATCACCGGGCTCGCGCAAGTCAGCGGACGCAATGCTCTCAGTTGGGAAGAGCGCATCCCTTTGGACATTTATTACGTGGAGCACTCTTCGCTGGCTATGGATCTGCGCATCTTGGCGCTCACCGTTCCCGCTCTGTTTCGCGGCAGCGAAGTTTACGGAAAGGATGGCCGGGTGCGCCTCCCGGACCTCGGATAACCGGAACGCATGCCACGAGCGAGAAAACGAGTGCTGGTGTGGGGCGCCGGTGGTCACGGAAAAGTCCTGACTGATGCGCTTCTTGCCGCCTCGCAATGGGAAGTGGCCGGCATCATCGACGAAGACGGCAACAAAAATAATACGGAGGTGTTGGGTAT
>DATCOK010000362.1:0-10589 GCA_036564765.1 Candidatus Acidiferrum sp.
GTTGCAAGTAGGGCGACTGCAGGAAGCGCCGCGGGACGCGGCGGGAATGGAGTGACAGAGATGACGAAAGAATCGGCGGCGGGGACGATATTTGCGCGACGGTTTCGGCCGGCGTGGATTACGGCGGTGGCGACATCGATAATTTTGTGCAGCCTGGCGTTTCCCTCGGGCAGGAGTTTGGCGCAGCGATTCTTAGCGACCTTGCGGATCGAGAAGGTACAGCCGGTGCGGCTGGATTTTTCTTCGCTGGATGGGAATAAGCCGCTACAGGAAATGTTCCGGCAGATGATTTCCGACAAAGTGGTGGTGACGGCGGATGAAAAATCGCAGACGGCAGGAACGGCGCAGAATGCGGGGCAACTGGCGGGCTTTCCGGTGCGGTTGTTGAGTGCGCGAACGGATGCGCCGAAATTTACGGTGGAGGGGCAGCACGCGTTTCACATGACAGTGGACCGCTCGCGGCTGCAGGATATTTTTGACCAGGCGGGGCGGCCGGACTTATTGTTGCCGGCGACGATCGATGGGGCGCAGGTTTCGGTGAATGTGCCGCGGGGAGTACGGGTGGAGTACGGGGACTGCCCGCATCATCGCGCTGCCGGAGAAACTCCACAGCAGAATGGCGTGCAGGCGACACAGAGTGGCGCGTGGAGTAATTGCCTGGCGCTGGTGGAGACTCCGAGCCCGCAAGTGAATATGCCGGCAGATCTGAACATTCAGCAGCTAGCGGAGATTACCTTTCAGCTGTCGGGGATGAGCGCGACCCAGGCGCGGGAGCTGGGGCAGAGTATTGACTGGAAGTCCACGCTGGTTTTGCCGATGCCGCGATTTGCGGGATCGTACAGCCAGGTGCAGGTGGGCGGAGTGCAGGGGACGTTGATCAGTAATTCGAACGGGTCGGGGCGGCGCGGGCCGGATTATGTTTTGATCTGGGTGAAGAATGGAATTATCTATGGATTGGTCGGACATGGCGAGGCGAGTAATGCGGTGGCGGTGGCTAATTCATTGAGTTAGTTGGCTGATTGAATCGACTTAGTGATTGAGTTACATGCATCGTTCGAGTGAACCTTCGAACGATGCATGACTATTTTCTGATGAGTTGATTCCAAGGTTCGGGTGGTTGGTTTCGCAGTGACCGTGACGCCGGAGGATTTCTGGAACGAGCGGGCGAGTTGGCGATTGAGACGCGGGGGCTGCGAAAAGTATTCGGGGATAAGGTTGCGGTGGGCAATCTATCGCTGGCGGTGCGGCGCGGCGAAGTGTTTGGGTTTCTGGGGCCGAATGGCGCGGGAAAAAGTACCTCGATCAAAATGCTGCTGGGGCTGGTGAAGCCGACCGGCGGCGAAGCGTTTGTGCTGGGCGCGCCTTCCGAGAGTGTGGAAGTGCGGCGCAGGATTGGGTTCCTTCCGGAAGACTTCCGATTTTACACCTGGCTGACGGCGGCGGAGCTTTTGCAGTTGCACGGACGGCTGTTTGGGATGAGCGCGGAGCGCTTGCGCGAACGCGTGCCGACGCTGCTGGAATTGGTGGGGCTTGCGCCACATCGTGGGAAGCGGCTGCGAGAATTTTCCAAAGGCATGCTGCAGCGGATTGGATTGGCGCAAGCGCTGATTCATGAGCCGGAACTGGTGTTTCTGGACGAGCCGACTTCGGGGCTGGATCCCATGGGGCGGCGGTTGGTGCGGGACGTGATTCGCGCGGAGCGGGAGCGCGGGGCGACGATCTTTTTGAACTCGCATATTTTGAGCGAGATTGAAATTACCTGCGACCGGGTGGTGTTTATTCAGGGCGGGCAGGTGGTGGCGGAGCGGGACTTGCGGGAGTCGCCCGCGAGGGAAGTGCGGGTGGTGGCGCGGGTTAAAAATATTTCGGCAGAGGCGATCGCCGGGCTATCGCGGTGGGGTAGCGCGGCGCGGTTGAATGGAGAACTGCTGACGCTGATTCCCTCCTCTACCGACGCGCTGCCGGAGATTTTGCGGCATCTGGTGGCGGCTGGAGCGGAGGTGTTTGAGTTTCGGATGGAGCGGGTGTCACTGGAAGATTTATTTTTGAAGATAATGGGCGAGGACCGCGGGCTGTGAGGGGCGCGTGGATCATGGCGGGGGTGACGTTTCGCGAGGCGGCGCGGCGAAAGATTTTGTGGACGGCGGTAGCAGCGGGCGCGGCGTTTCTGGCGCTGTTCGCGACGGGCATGCATTACCAGGTGAAGGATTTCGACCGGCACGGGGTGCCGCCGGCGCTGCAGTATCAGATTCAAGGCGCGATGCTGCAGATTGGATTTTACGCGGTGAATCTGCTGGCGGTAGTGATGACCATTCTGACTTCGGTGGATACGATTTCCGGAGAGATTGCTTCGGGAACGATTCAGGCGATTGCCACGAAGCCGATAGCTCGATGGGAAGTGTTGATGGGCAAGTGGCTGGGATTCGCGGGAATGATCGGGATTTTTGTGGCGGGGATGTTCGCGGGCGTAGCGGGTGTCGGGTATTTCATTGCGGGAGTGCGGCCGCACAATACGGGTGCGGGCGGCGCGGTCGTATGTCTGGAGTGCCTGTTGCTGCTGACGGTGACGTTTGCCTGCGGGACGAGATTTTCGACGTTGACGAATGGAGTGATTGTACTGGGGCTGCACGGGTTGGCATTTATCGGCGGGTGGATCGAGCAGATTGGGGCGTTGACGACGAGTCCGCGGCTGGTGACCGTGGGGATTGCGGCGAGTTTGCTGATGCCCAGCGAGTCGCTGTGGAGAAGGGCGGCCTTCGAGATGCAGTCGTCGCTGGCGCGGTCGTTGCCGTTCAGTCCGTTTTCGAGTGCGTCGGCGCCGAGCGGTATGATGGTGGGTTATGCGGTGGGGTATCTGGCGGTGGCGCTGGGAATCGCGCTTTATAGTTTTCGGGAGCGGGATTTATAGCTTGCGTCCGAGGCCAACTTCATTGGCTGCAGTCCGAGTATTCCACTTCACAATGCCCACCGCCACGCGCGTTAGTTATCCCGTCTCCGCTGGTCGAGTTTCTCGGATTAGGTTGTAAGTCCGGGCACAAACATTTCTTAATTTTATGCGATTGAGGACGGGCGTTGATTCCCGCCGGGTGTTGGGGTGTCCGATTTTGTAGGGGAGTGTCCCATTTGCGGGCGGTTATGGCTGTGGTGGATGGCGCCGGAATTGAGTAAGTAGCTGTGAATTGAGGTGCTCCACGTGGAGTTGCGCGTGTGGTGAGCGGTGCTTGGCGTGCAGGGTTGGCTGCGGAGCATTGCGAGTCGCAGGAATTACTTGCGGAGGCGGTAATGGGGAATTTGTTGCTGAATTTGCGATACGCGGCGCGGGCGTTGCGGGTGAATCCGGGGTTCGCGGTGATTGCGGTGCTGACGCTGGCGCTGGGAATTGGCGCGAATACGGCCATATTTTCGGTGGTGTATACCGCTCTGCTGCGGCCGCTTCCCTACCACGAGGCGGAGCGGCTGATGGCGATCGGAGAGTCGCGAGAGCAGATGGCGAATACGCAGTTCGCGCAGGTTTCTTATCCGGATTATGTGGATTGGAGAAAGCGGGCGAAGAGCTTCTCGGCAATGGCGGTGTACAGCGGAGACGCGTTCACGTTGCGGATCGTGGATGAGCCGAAGAACGTGTTCGCTACGCAGGTGTCGCCCAATTTTCTCTCGACGCTGGGGGTGAAGCCGTTTCTGGGCCGCGATTTTGTGGACGGAGATATGCAAACCGACGGGCTGCACGTGGCGATGCTGAGCTATAGATTCTGGCAAAGCGATTTTGGAGGGGATACCAACGTGGTGGGGCGGGTGGTGCAGGTCGATAA
The DNA here is from genome assembly GCA_036564765.1 of Candidatus Acidiferrum sp. GTDB lineage: Bacteria > Acidobacteriota > Terriglobia > Acidiferrales > UBA7541 > Acidiferrum. The sequence continues at coordinate 3,810 of DATCOK010000362.1, forward strand.
CATGCCGGCGACGATTGTGGGGGTGTTGCCGCGAAACTTTGAGTTCTACAACTCCACGCCAATGTGGGTGCCGATTCATCAGAGCGGCGATTTGATTACCCGGCGAAGTTTGCGGTGGCTGAACGTGGTGGGTCGGCTGGCACCGGGAGTGACTCCGGAGCAGGGGCGCACGGAGATGAACGGAATTACAGCGCAACTGGTGGCGGCGTACCCGAAAGAGAACGGGTCGACGATTTTTGTGATGACCTCGCTGCGGGATAATTTTGTGGGACAGGTGCGTCCGCTGTTGTTGATTCTGCTAGGGGCGGTGGGATTTGTGCTGCTGATCGCCTGCGCCAACGTGGCGAATCTCTTGATGACGCGCTCGATCGGGCGGCGCAAGGAGTTCGCGGTGCGGGCGGCGCTGGGGGCCAGCCGGGGAAACATATTGTCGCAACTGCTGACAGAGAGCCTGCTGTTGGCGGCGATGGGAGCGACGCTCGGCCTGGTGGCAGCGCAATGGGGCGTTACGGTGCTGGTGGCTGCGGTTCCCGAAGCACAGTTGCAATCGGCGCCGTATTTGCGGGATGCAGCGATCAACCTGCCGGTTCTGGTGTTTTTGTGCGCCGTCACGATTTTGACGGCGATAATTTTTGGGTTGGCCCCGGGGCTGGCAGTAGCGCAAGGCTCAGTAAACGAAGCGCTGAAAGATGAAACGCGCGGAGGGACGAGCACGGCGCAAGCGCGGCTGCGGCGCGTGCTGGTGGTGGCGGAAATTTCCGTGGCGTTGGTACTGCTGGGAAGCGCCGGGCTAATGCTGAAAAGCGTGCGGGCCTTGCTTTCGCGCGATCCGGGATTTGACGCGCACAACGTGCTGACGTTTTCCGTGAATCTGCCGAATTCGAGTTATCCGGGGGACAAAGACAATCCCGACTTTGATTCGGCGGCGCTGCGATTTGACAGGGCGTTCCTGGAAAAACTGCGGGCGATTCCGGGCGTGGTAGATGCCGGGCAAGGATCTTCAATTCCGGTGAGCGGAGGCGGAGGCACGGTGCGCTTCGTGGTGCAGGGGCGCGAGGCGCAACTGGGGCGGGAGGATGAGGCGAACATTCTAACCGTGGGCGAGCGATATTTCTCGGCGTTGAAGATTGCGACGATGGCCGGGCGGAGCTTTGCTCCGACGGACGACAAAAAGGCTCCAGGGGTTCTGCTGGTGAACAAGGCGTTTGAAAACGCGTATCTCGGCGGGAAGGCCGTGGGACAGCGAATTCGCTTTACGTACAGCGACAAGAATCCGTTCCTGGAGATTGTGGGAGTGGTGGCGGATACGACCGCGGTGGATCTGGCGGCACCGTTGCCGCCGGTGATTTACAGTTTCAGCGATCAGGGACCGTCGACCTACATGAGTTATATGGTGCGGACGGCTGGCGATCCGGCGGCGTTTGTAGGCGCCGCGCGCACGGCGCTGCGAGAGATGGATGCGCAGTTGCCGATGATTCAGCCGCAGAGCCTGGAGGAGGTGGCCTACCAGTCGCCGTCGGTGTTTTTCCGGAGATACCCGTCGTATCTGATTGGAAGTTTTGCGGTGCTGGCGCTATCGCTGGCGATGATCGGATTGTATGGATTGATTTCGTATACGGTGCAGCAGCGCACGCGGGAGATTGGGATTCGCGTGGCGCTGGGGGCGTTGAGTGCGGATATTTTTCGGATGGTGCTGCGGGATGGATTGCGAGCGACATTGTTGGGAATTGGGTGTGGAGTAGCGGCGGGGTTGGGATTGACGCGGTTGATGGCCAGTGTTTTGTATGGAGTGAAACCCGGAGATTGGGTGACGTTCTCTGGAGTGGCGTTGATTTTGTTGGCGGTGGCGGTGGTGGCTTGCGCGGTGCCGGCTCGGCGGGCGATGCGGGTGGACCCTATTGTGGCGCTGCGATACGAGTGATTGGTCTCGGAAAAAGGATACGCGACAAAGACGTCTCGATGAATGAGAAGGAGGCCCACCCTAAGAAACCCAGGGTGGGGCAACTACAGGGAGAGTCGGCGGACTTGTGACGAGGGTTGGGTTGCGAGGGAGCGGTCGATGAGAAATGTTTGGCGGGATGTGCGGTTTGCGGCGCGGATGTTGGGGAAGGCACCGGGGTTTACGGCGGTGGCGGTGATTACGCTGGGATTGGGGATTGGGGCGAATACCGCAATTTTTAGCGTGGTGAATGCGATTTTGCTGAAGCCGCTGCCGTATGCCCATGACGAACAAATAATTTATGTGACTCAGACGCAGAAAAATCCGCCGATTACCGGGGTGCCGGTTTCCTTCACCAAGTACGAGGAGATGCGCAAGCAGAGCCAAACGCTGGAGAGCGTGGCGGCAGCGTATCCGGTGACCTTGAGTTTGGTTACGCAGCAGGAGCCAGAGGCGGTTTACGGAATGCGTGCAACGCAGGATTTTTTTGGGGTGCTGGGAGTTTCGCCCGCGCGCGGGCGAACGTTTGACGCGGCGGAAGAGACGCTGGGCGGCCCGGACGTGGCGGTCATCAGCGATGGGTTCTGGCACAGCCACTTTGGGGCGGAAGAGACGGCTATCGGGCGGACGGCGACGCTGGACGGTAGAAACGTGACGGTGGTGGGGATCTTGCCAGCGAGCTTCAAATTTCCGCTGCAATACCCGGAGCCGGACGTGTGGCTGCCGCGGGTGGACGAAAATGCGACACTTCTGCCGCAACAGATTCACAGCGGGGCGGGCTACCTGGGAGTGATCGGAAAGTTGCGAGCGGGCAGCACGCTGGCGCAGGCGCAAGCGGAATTTAAGAGCATCGACGCGCGGTACCACGCGCAATTTGGAAATTATGTGGACGCGACGAAACTGGAGTTGGCGGCGGCGACGATGAAAGACAGCCTGGTGTCGGGCCTGCGGGCGTCGTTGCTGGTGTTGCTGGCGGCGATCGGATTTGTGCTGCTGATTGCCTGCGTGAACGTGGCGAATTTGTTGATGGCGCGGGCGACGGCGCGGGAAAAGGAGATTGCCATTCGCAAGGCGCTGGGGGCGTCGAAGTGGCGCCTGGTCTCGCAGCTGTTGATCGAGAGTCTGCTGCTGTCGTTTGCGGGAGGAGTCGCCGGAGTGCTGCTGGCGGAGACGCTGCTGCCACTGTTGCGGACGATCCAGCCGGCGACATTTCCGCGCGCGGGAGAAGCGAGCCTGGATCCGGGAGTTTTGCTATTCACGGTGGCATTATGCATCGTGACTGGATTGATTTTTGGGATTGTGCCGTCGCTGCAGGCCGCCGACAGCGGATTGCAAGCGTCGCTGAAGGAAGGCGGGCGAGGAAGTTCCGTGGGCGGGAGCAGCGTACGCGTTCGGTCGCTGCTGGTGGTGGGAGAGATTGCGGTGGCGCTGGTGCTGATCACCGGTGCGGGGCTGCTGATGGCCAGTTTCGCGAAATTGATGGAGGTGAATCCGGGATTCGTGTCGAAAAACGTGACGACGTTTCCGCTTACGCTGCCGCCGACGCGATACGCGGAGAAGCCCCAGCAGGCTCAGTTTTTCCGGCAGTTGGTGGAGAAGACCACAACGATTCCCGGGGGTGCAGTCGGCAGCGGTAACGAGCTACCTGCCGTTGGGCGGACCGTCGCGCATCGTTTTTTTTTGCGCGGAAGGGCAAACGTGTGAAGGCGTGGGGCGCGATCCGTTGATCGCGGTGCGGCAAGTGACGCCGGATTATTTTGATGCGACGCGGACACCTCTTTTGAGGGGGCGAGTGTTTCGCGATAGCGACGGGGCCAGCGGGCCGCCGGTGATTATTGTGAATGAGACCACGGCGAAGCGCTACTGGCCGGGACAGGACGCGATTGGAAAACATATCGCGAACTCGCGGGACAAAATTTCGCGAGAGATTGTGGGCATTGCGGGCGCCGTGAAGTTTACGACGCTAAACGTGCCGAATTCGGAAGAGATGTACATGCCGCTGGAGCAGTCGCCGGCGGTGAACGCCACGATGGTGGTGCGCTCGAGCGTGCAACAGAAGGCGCTAGTGGACGCGGTGCGGGCGAAGATGGCGGAGGTGGATGCGACGCTGCCGGTGACGGGAATTTTGAGTATGGATGAGGTGGTGGCGGCTTCGGTGGCGCAGCCACGACTGATCATGCAATTTGTGGGAGTGTTCGCGGTATTCGCGTTGCTGCTGGCGGGCGTGGGGATTTACGGGGTGATGGCGTACTCAGTGACGCAGCGTCGACAGGAGATGGGAATACGGCTGGCACTGGGAGCTTCGCGCGGGAATATTTTCAAGCTGGTGGTAGGACACGGGATGATGCTGGCGGCCTGCGGAGTGGTGGTGGGAGTTTTGGCGTCGTTTGGATTGACGCGGTTGATGGCGAGTCTGCTATTTGGAGTCGGGGCGTTGGATGCGCGGGTGTTTGCGGTGGCGGCGGTGGTGTTGGGCGGGGCCGCACTGGTGGCTTGTTTAGTGCCGGCGCGGAGAGCTACGCGGGTGGATCCGATTGTGGCGTTGCGGTATGAGTGACGGATTGTTATTGGGTTGAGCGGGACTCAAGATCAGATGGCCGTTCACGGAGCATTACTGGATTCCCACCCGCAAATTCGGCGAGTGGGGCACGCGGAGTCAATTTTGATTGTGGCGGTTCCCTAATTCTGGCGATTCCCTTCCGTTAAATTCCCTGTTGGTTGACTCGGCGGTTTGCGCGGTGGCTAGGAGCGTGTGCGGGCGGTTTGTTTGGCGATGCGGAGGATGGCTTCCAGGCTTTGGTGTACGTCGGAGGCGGTGGTGGCCCAGGAGGAGACGCTGATGCGCATGGCGGCGCGGTTGTGCCAGACAGTACCGCTGCACCAGCAGGTGCCGTCGGTTTGGACGTTGCGGATGATCTGGTTGGTGAGGACGTCAGAGCCAAAGTTGACGAGAACCTGGTTGATGACCACGTCGTTGAGGATTTCATAGCCGGCTTCGCCGAGGCCTTGAGCGAAAGTTTGTGCGTGGGCGCAGGTGCGCTCGATGAGATCGGCCAGGCCGGAGCGGCCGAGAGATTTGAGGGCGGCCCAGAGTTCGAGGCCGCGGGCGCGGCGCGAGGAGTCGGGAGTCTGGTACATGGGTTCGCGGCGCGCGCCGGGTTGGAGGTAAGCGCCGCTCATGGTCATGGCGGCGCGAAGGGCTTGGGTGTCGCGGACGAAGACGATGCCGCAGTCGTAATTGACGTTGGCCCACTTGTGGGCGTCGGTGCCCCAGGAATCGAGCTGGTCAATTCCCGCGAGTAGATGACGATATTTAGGGGAGGCGGCGGCCCACAAGCCGAAGGCGCCGTCGACGTGGACCCAGGCCCCTGCTTCGCGGGCGCGGGCACAGACGTCGGCGAAGGGATCGAAGCTGCCGGAATTCACGTTGCCGGCCTGGAGGCAAATGATGGTGTTGCGGTTGAGGGGCGGGAGTTTGTCGGCGCGCAAGCGGCCCTGGGAGTCGGCTTCGACAAATTTGAAACGTTTCTTGCCGAAGCCCGCCATGGTGAGGGCTTTCAACATGGAGGCGTGCACTTCGGCGCCGACGACGACGTCGATTTCGGGGGCGCCGAACATGCCGTCTTCCTCGACGTTCCAGCCGGCGCGCTCGAGGAGCGCGTGGCGGGCGGCGACCATGGCGGTGAAGTTGGCGGTAGTGGCGCAGGTGACTAAACCAGCTTCGAGATCGGGTGGGAGACCGAGGGCGTCGGCGACCCAAGGGAGGACGACGTCTTCGATTTCGGCGGCAAGCGGAGACATGGCGCGGAAGGCAGCGTTCTGGTCCCAAACATCGGCTAGCCAGTTGGCGGCGATGGAGGCGGGAAGCGCTCCGCCGATGACGTAGCCGAAGTAGCGGCCACCGGTGCCGGCCATGGTGGCTGGAGAGCCGACCTCGTTTAGTAAATTGATGACGGTGGTTGGGTCGGTGGGAGCTTCGGGGAATTTTTCGTGGAGGAGAGAGAGATTGCGAAGATCAGTGGGTGAGGGGGCCACGGCCCGATCGCCGATGGAACGCACATAATCCTCGGCCTTGCTGGCAGCCAGCTTAAGGAGCTCTACAGTGGTGTAGGAGGCGGCGATTGTCTGCGCGGACGCGTTGGAGGGCGCGTTGGACTTGTTCATGGTTTCCTCTTCGTGGCGAGCGCCCTTAAAGGCTTCGATGGTGGACGGCCCTCAAAGGTGAGGCAAGAGTACGAGCCACTGGGAGGAGTGAAAGAGCCGAATTGGCCAGTTTTTAGGTGGCGGTGAAAGTATCGAAACTCGAGGACTAGAGTCAGCTTCTTTCAGGCCATCGGATTGCGAATGCGGGTGCGTCGACGGCAGGAGCGTTGGACGCGGCGCTTTGCGGAGAGGGCGCGCTGATCTGTGCTGCGGTGACGCCGGAGATAATTAGAAACAGAAGGATAGTGGAGTTCGCGAGGGAGCGTCGCGACGTAAGGCCGAGGCGCCGGCATTTCCCTTTTGGTGCGGTGCGTGCTATCGTCTGCGTTCGAAGAGGAAAATATTTATGTCCGTAAATAAAGTGATTTTAGTGGGGCGGTTGGGGCACGATCCGGAGACGCGGTATACCGGAGGCGGGCAAGCGGTGGCGAATTTTTCGATGGCTACCGATGATAATTATAAGGATAAGAACGGGGAGCGGCAGAAGCGCACCGAGTGGCACAAGATCGTGGTGTGGGGGAAGCAGGCAGAGATTGCGCAGCAGTATCTGAAGAAGGGTTCGCTGCTTTTTCTGGAAGGACGGATCCAGTCGCGGGAGTGGCAGGACAAAGAGGGACAGAAGCGGACTAGCTTTGAAA
>DATCOK010000363.1:0-1963 GCA_036564765.1 Candidatus Acidiferrum sp.
AACCATCGCCGCTCGCGGAATTTGCCTTGCCGGCGGAATGCAGAAAATATTTCGTCGCGTGCGCGCGCGCGAGTGGCCAATCATCCTCGTCGCGCCAGCGGTTCGTGCCCATCACAAATATTCTGACCGGCTTTCCGGTGGCATATTCATTTTGAATCCCCTTAAAAAGGTAGTCATACCAATGCAAGGTGAAATCGCCTTCCTGGTTATATAACGTGGCGTCGGGACCAAAATCAACGTCGCCAATCTTGCGTCCGCCGCCCGCGTGGCCGCCAATCAGCACCAGCAGATGCTGCCCATTCCGTGCCGCATCACCTCCGCCGTGCGCCTTGATGCCCATGTAATTGCGAAGCGTGCCTCCCTGAAAAATGTCGTACCATGCGGCCACATTCAGGATCGGAATATTAATATCCGCGTAATGTTCTTCGATGGAGACTCGCTTCCAGTAGTCATCGTAATCGGGATGCGCCAGCCAATCGGCAAAGTAAGGGGCGAGCGACGATATCGAAGCCGATCCGCTCGCGGGAAGCTGAATATTAAAGAGAGGATAGTTGGCCAAAGGAAGCGTCGAAATTCCATTCATCGCGTTGGTGTTTTTTTGGACGGTGCGACTCAACGTGTCCTGCGCAAGGCCGGAGGTCCACGATTCGTTGAACCACTGTTCGAACGCTCCGCCCTGGTAAGTCCACCCGTCGTGGTAATTGCTCGCCGTAACCACCGGGCAAATTCCGGCAAGGTGCGGAGGATGCGCAATGGCCGCCAGCACCTGCGTCGCGCCGACGTATGACCCGCCCCACATCCCAACTTTGCCGTTCGAATAGGGCAGCGCCGCCGCCCATTCGACAGAATCATAGCCATCATTCGGCTCATTCTTGAATGGATACCACTCGCCTTCGGACGAATAGCGACCGCGCACGTCTTGAACAACCACGACGTACCCTGCAGCCGCCGCTCTTAAGCCAAAATCGGCGCCGCCGCGTTTGTCATAAGGCGTACGCTGAAGCAGAACCGGAAACCGCCCGTCCGCCTTCGGACGGTATATGTCGGCGCGCAGGGTGACGCCGTCGCGCATCTTCGCCGCGACGTTGCGCTCGATAGTGACGGCGTAGGGATCGGCAGCGTGAACGGCGGCGGAAAAAGTAAGTAGCCAAAACAGAAAAAATTTTCGAATCATGGTGATATCCGGCGGGCAGTCTAACAGATTCCGGCCCCGCCGGGGCAGGTGAGATTGTGTCGCACCCGATGGAGGTCGAAGAGTAGAGCGGGTTTGCCCTTTAGAGCCGTGATATCTGCGTAAAAATACAACCCATGGCGCGAAGTCCGGAGTAGAGTGTCCGGTAAGTTCAGGCGGGCGAGGGCCCCGTCCTGAGCGAAGTCGAAGGAGCGCCCGTCGCCACATAAGAACATGAAGCGCGAATATCCAGAAACGCCTATCGTCGGAGTCGGTGCTGTAATTATTGACAGTGGACGTGTGGCGCTGGTGAAGCGCGGGCATGATCCATTCATCGGCGAGTGGTCCATCCCCGGCGGAGCGCTTGAACTTGGGGAAAGTGTGGTGGATGCCGTCCGACGAGAAGTATTGGAGGAAACTACCCTTGACGTTGAACCAATCGCTCTGCTGAATGTTTATGATCGCGTGATTTTGGACAATGATGAGCGAATCCTCTATCACTACGTGCTGATTGACTACCTTTGCAAACGGATTTCGGGGGATTTGCGCGCGGGGAGCGATTGCGATCATGCTCGATGGTTCACCGCAGAGGAGGCGGCGAAACTCTCGCTGCCTGCCGATACGGCCCAAGTGATCCGGATGGGATTCGAAAAAGCACAGAATTGATTATGCGAAGGGTAAAAAGCGGCAGCTAGAGATTACTCCTCCTGCCCCACAACTCTGAACTTTCTGACTTTCTTGTCGGGAAAAAGAAACTCGTAGGTTTGATAAACTTCGTATGCAGTTTTGGGA
>DATCOK010000364.1:0-3527 GCA_036564765.1 Candidatus Acidiferrum sp.
CCACGCCAGGAGACTTTCAGGATTTCGCCGGCTTTAGCCGCCTCTTTGGCACGCGTCTCGCGCGTGCCGCGTGTGCCCATTTCTCCGGCGGTGAGATCAAGGATGCCGGTTTTGTAGCCTTGCTGCGCGTGGCGCAGCAACGTTCCGCCGCAGGACAGTTCCACGTCGTCGGGATGCGCGGCGATGGCCAGCAGATCGAGATTCATAGGTCCTCTTGTGTTGGATACTTCTGAATGATTCTAGCAGGAGCCGTTCGAGAGATTTCATCGCGACGGGAGCGCACCCGTTCAGCCCCGGCTGCTCCACGAATGTGCTACTTTTTACTTATCGATGAAAAGTTCTGATGCGCGTCACGGCGGTTGGCAGGAAGCTGGAGACTCGGCGACTCGTTTGGATGGAAAAGTTGCGCTGGTTACCGGTTCAGCTCGGCGTCTGGGTCGCGCGATGGCGCTGAACCTAGCGGCGCAAGGCGCTGACTTGGTGGTGCATTACCATCACTCCGGCGCGGAAGCCAAGGAAGCCGTGTCGGAGATCCGGCGTATGGGCCGGCGCGCGATTTGCGTCGCGGCCGACCTGGGGAAAAAAGCAGATATCGCGAGACTGGTGAGCCAAGCGGAAAAAGAGTTTGGGCGACTGGATATTCTGATTAATAACGCGTCTAATTTTTTGCACGCCGACTTTGCCACGACCACGGAAGAGATCTGGGACGCAGCGTTGGACGTAAATCTCAAGGCGCCGTTTTTTTGCGCGCAAGCCGCGGCACCGATGCTGCGCAAAAATTACGGCGTGATCATTAATTTGTCGGATGTAGGCGGGTTGCTCGGCTGGACGGGCTACATCCCGCATTGTGTTTCCAAAGCGGGAATCATCATGCTGACCCGCGTGCTGGCCAAGGAACTCGCACCGGACGTGCGGGTCAACGCCATCGCCCCGGGAACCATCAGCATGGAAGGCGATCCCGAAAATTGGGAAGCGGACTACATTAAGCGCACGCCGCTGCGGCGCAGCGGCACAACCGAGGATGTAACCTCGACAGTTTCGTTCCTGGTGCATTCGCGGTTTGTAACCGGGCAGGTTTTGATACTGGATGGCGGCCGCACGCTGGGGGCTTCTGCCTGAGAGCTCTCTTATCTTGGCTGAACGTGTCGCAGCATAAAATGGCCCGACGGTGTATTCTAGCTTCCTTATCGCGTGCATAAGCGAGTTGCGCTTTTTTTGCGGCGCTGCCAATTCCTGGAAGAGAAGGCCAATTCAAGCATGGATAACGAAATTTCCACACAGCCTCATGGTATTGACGACGTAGAAATTCAGGAGTGGCTGGAATCATTGGACGCCGTGCTCGAATCGAGCGGCGCGGAAGTGGCTACGGAAATTCTCGAGCGCTTGCGAGCGCATGCCACGGTCAACGGCATCGACCTACCTTTTACCGCCAATACCCCCTACGCCAACACCATTCCGCATCGGCTCGAGCCGCGTTTCCCCGGCGATCAGGAGTTGGAGCGCCGCATCAAGAGCCTGGTGCGCTGGAACGCGCTGGCCATGGTGGTGCGGGCGAATCGCGTGGAACACAACATCGGCGGGCATATTTCCACGTTTGCTTCGGCGGCCACGCTGTATGAAGTGGGCTTTAATCATTTTTTTCGCGGCCGCACCCCGGAGTTTGAAGGCGACACGGTTTATTTCCAGGGGCACGCGGCGCCGGGCATGTACGCGCGCGCTTTTCTGGAAGGCCGGCTTTCCGCGCAGCAGCTCGAAAATTTTCGCCGCGAATTGAAACCCGGCGGCGGACTTTCGTCCTATCCGCATCCCTGGCTGATGCCGAACTTCTGGGAATTTCCCACCGTGTCCATGGGCTTGAGCCCGCTGATGGCCATTTATCAGGCGCGCTATAACCGCTATCTTGAGGATCGCAAACTGAAGCCGGTGAGCGATGCGAAAGTCTGGGCGTTTCTCGGTGACGGCGAGACCGACGAGCCGGAGTCGCTAGGTGCCATCACGCTCGCTTCGCGCGAGAAGCTCGACAACTTGATTTTCGTCATCAATTGCAACCTGCAGCGGCTGGATGGGCCGGTGCGCGGCAACGGGCAGATTATTCAGGAGCTGGAATCGGCGTTTCGCGGGGCGCGCTGGAACGTCATCAAGGTTTTCTGGGGCAGCGAGTGGGATCCGATTCTGGATCGCGACACGGAAGGCTTGCTGGTCAAGCGCATGGGTGAGCTGGTCGACGGCGAATACCAGAAGCTTGTCGTTGAATCCGGCGCGTACGTTCGGCAGCACTTTTTTGGTTCCGATCCGCGCTTGTTGAAACTGGTCGAGCCGTTTTCGGACGATGCGCTGCGACGCCTCCGGCTCGGTGGACACGATCCGCGCAAGGTGTACGCGGCCTACAAAGCGGCCGTCGATCACAAGGGATCGCCGACGGTGATTCTGGCGCGCACGATCAAGGGTTACGGATTGGGCGAGGCGGGCGAAGGCAAGAACGTTACGCACCAGCAGAAAAAATTGAATGAAGATGAGCTGCGCGTGTTCCGTTCGCGCTTTGCCGTGCCGCTGAACGACGATGATTGTGTGGAAGTGCCGTTTTACCGACCGCCGGAGAACAGCGCGGAGATTCAATATTTGCGCGCGCGCCGCCAGGAGCTCGGCGGTTACGTTCCGCAGCGCAGCAATCGCGCCAAGCCTCTCGAAGCCGATCACGACGAGTTGTTCAAGGAGTTCCTGGGAGGCAGCGAGAGCCGCGAAGTTTCCACCACCATGGCCTTCGTGGGCATGTTGCGCAAAATGTTGAAGGACCCGGAGATTGGCAAGCTGGTGGTGCCGATTGTTCCGGACGAAGCGCGCACCTTCGGCATGGAGTCGCTGTTCCGCACGGTGGGAATTTATTCGAGCGTGGGGCAGCGTTACGAGCCGGTCGACGTGAACACGCTGCTGTATTACAAAGAAGCCAAAGATGGGCAAATTCTGGAAGAGGGAATCACCGAGGCCGGTTCGATGGCTTCGTTTATCGCCGCGGGTTCGGCGTACGCCACGCACGGTATCAACACCATTCCATTTTTTATTTACTACTCCATGTTTGGATTCCAGCGCATCGCGGACTTTATCTGGGCTGCTGCGGATATGCGCACCCGCGGATTCTTGCTGGGTGGGACCGCCGGTCGCACTACGCTCGCGGGAGAAGGCTTGCAACATCAGGATGGCAACAGCCATGTGCTGGCGCTGTCGGTGCCGAACTTGCGGGCCTACGACCCGGCGTTTGCGTATGAAATTGCCGTGATCATTCAGGACGGCATCCGCCGGATGTACAAGGATGGCGAGAATATTTTTTACTACATCACGGTGATGAACGAGCAGTACGCCATGCCGGCCATGCCGGAGGGCGTGAAAGACGGAATCTTGAACGGCATGTACCGTTTCCGGGCCTCCACCAACAAGAAGTCCAAATTGCGCGCGCAGCTTTTTGGCAGCGGCGCGATCTTGCGTGAAGCGCTACAGGCGCAGGAAATTCTGGAGACGAAGTTTGGCGTGGC
>DATCOK010000365.1:0-3287 GCA_036564765.1 Candidatus Acidiferrum sp.
GCCCTGCGCAACCTGACCATTGACCTCGGCTTGCGCTACGATCACTTCGACCTGGTGCGCGCCGACGGCCAAGTCAGCCCGCGCGTCGGCGTCGCTTATCACTTCCCACGCCTCAAATCCGTTTTGCACGCGGCCTACGACCGGCTATTTTCTCCGCCGCCTATCGAATATTCACTGCTCGCCAGTTTCATCGGCAACCGTACCGCCGAGCCCGGCCAGCGCGTCGGCGATGTCCGTCCCTACAATCAGAACTATTACGAAGTGGGCTGGTCGCAGGAAATTTATCCGCGCGTCAGCCTCGAACTCAACGCTTACCTCCACACCGGGCGGAACAGTTTCGAGAATCACGAAATTTCCATCTCACGTATTTTTGTACCCATCAATTTCGACGCGGCACGCTCCAAGGGTTTCGAGCTGGTCGTGAACATGCGCCAGTTGGAAAAGTTTGGAATCACCGGCCGGTTGCAATACGCCCTGGCGAAAACTTATTTTTACGGCCCCATCACCGGGGGGTTTGCGGGAGACGAACCGCTCGATCCCGGCGAGCGTATTATTCCCGCATTTGACCAGACCCACACCGGCACCGCCCAGCTTTTCTACACCAAACATCGCTGGCGTGGCTTCTGGGCCGGCAGCGCCATGCGCTACGGCAGCGGCACCATTGTCGAAAATGGCCCGCGCCTGCCGCAGCATTTGACCGCCGATCTCGCCGCCTCCATCAACGTGTGGAGAACCGAGCCGCGCCGCCTCGATCTCGAAGTCGATGTGACCAACGTCGGCAACAGCATTTATCGGATTGCGAAAGAGAGCGAAGAAATTCCCATTCAGTACGCCCCCTCCCGCACTATCGGCGGCAGTTTGAAATTCCATTTTTAGTTAGCTCGTCGCTCGTTTTTGTTAGCTGGGCCATTTCGTGTAAACTCTAGCTACTTTCGGGGAATTCATGTTCAGGCGGAATCCAGTTCTTTTCTTATCGTCGTCTCCAGCCGCCGCACGGCGCTGTTGAAGCCCGCCTGGTACGTTCCGTAAACTCTCGCAACGTTTCTAACCAACTCTGTTTTGTGAAGGAGAACCAATGGTTTCGAGTATTCGTCTATTTGCCGTTCTGATTGCTCTGACAATTTGTCCCCTGCTCGCACCTCGCGGCGTTCGAGCGCAGGCGCAAGACGATTCGCACGCCGTGGAAAGTCAGCCCGCACCGCCAACCATCGTATTCATGACCGACTTTGGCACGGCCAACGACGCCGTGGCCATCTGCCGCGCGGTGATTTTTTCGATCGCGCCGCCGAACCTCCGGCTCACCGACATTACCCATCAGGTCACGCCGTTTTCCATCGAAGAAGGCTCGCGCTTCCTCGCCGCGGTCACGCCTTACTATCCGGCAGGCACCGTTTTTCTCGTGGTGGTCGATCCCGGAGTCGGCACCTCGCGCAAAGCCGTGGTCGTCAAAACCAAAAAGGGCCAATACTTCGTGCTGCCCGACAACGGCGTGATTACGCCGGTAGTCGACCGCGACGGCCTCGACTCCGCCCACGAAATCACCAATCCCAAGTGGATGATTCAAGCCGCGGTGAGTTCCACCTTTCACGGTCGCGATATTTTTTCTCCCGCCGCCGCGCATCTCGCCGCTGGATGGGATTTCACCCAGGCCGGCCCCGAAGTTCCCAAGCTGGTCGCCTTGACCACCAAAACTTCCAAGACCACCGAGAAGGGCATCGAAGGCGACATCATCGGCCTCGACGACCCGTTTGGCTCGCTGATCACCAATATTCCCGGCGAGGAATTCAAAAAACTCGGCTACACGCTAGGCGAAAAACTCACCGTCTTCATCGACAAGAAGCCGGTCACGCTTCCGTACGTCAAAACCTTCCATGACGTCGCCATCGGCGAGCTGCTCCTGTACATCGATTCGCGCGGCCGCGTGGGTATCGCCGATAACGAAGGCAACTACGCCAAGACCTACAACTACACTCCTCCGGGCACCATTTTTATTCCGCGCAAAGTCGCGCAACTCAAGTGAACACCCATCAAATTTTCGTAAAGGAAGAAACTATGAGCTTTCGCGAAAAGAAATACCCCCAAGCGCTTTCGTCTCTAATCGTTCTAGTCTTGCTGGTTTTCTCAATCCCTGTATTCAGCTTCGCCCAATCCTTTCGCGGTTCTGTCCACGGCATCGTTAAAGATACGAGCGGATTACCCGTACCCGGTCTGAAGATCGTTGCCAAGAACCTGGCAAATGGAGAAGTTCGCGAGACCGTCACCGCGGAAGACGGCACTTACGCATTTGTCGAAGTGACAAGTGGTGATTATTCTCTGCAAATCGAATCTACGACTTTGAAAAGCGTAGGACCCTCAAAAGTCACGGCTAGTGTGGGAAGTGACACCGCCGTGGACCTCACCGTTGGCCCTAAGGCTGCCGATATCGATATCATTGTGCTAGACCAAGACGTTATTCCGTTAATCCAGACTTCCAATTCAACGTTATCGCAGATTATCGACCGCCAGTTGGTGCAGGAATTACCGCTCAACGGCCGCGACTTCGGCAAACTCGTGGCGTTGACACCCGGAGTTACCGTCGAAGGTTCTGGTGTCGCCGGCACCGAAAAAGGTTTTGGCCAGTTCAACATCAACGGCAACCGCGACCGCTCCAACAACTACACTCTCGACGGCACCGACAACAACGACCCGTGGTTCAACAATTCCGCGCTCAACCAGGTCGGCATCACCGGCGCGCCTGCCACGCTACTTCCGCTCGACGCGATCCAGGAATTCAACCTGCAATCCAATTTTCCCGCCGAGTACGGCCGCAACTCTGGCTCGGTTGTGAATATTCTCACGCGTTCGGGCACGAATTGGTTTCACGGCTCGCTGTATGAATACTTTCGCAATTCCTACTTCGATGCGCGCAACTACTTCAACACTGCGCTCAACCAGGACGGCACACCTAATCCCCAATCGCATTTCAATAACAATAATTTCGGCGGCTCACTCGGCGGGCCGGTGGTTAAGAACCGTACTTTCTTCTTCGCCGCCTACGAAGGGCAACGCGAACGGGTCGGCTCGGACTTCAATCTTTTCGTTCCCACCCAAGCCCAGTTCGAACTCGCTTTACAGGAAGCAGCGGCCAACTCCGCGATCATCCCCAACGGAGTAAGTCCCGCGCTGGTGCAAATCCTCGAAACGTACATGCCCATCACGCCCAACGCCGATAACACCCTCCCCGTCAGCATCAGCGACAAAAACGACAACAATAATTTCATCGCCAAAATCGATCACCAGATCAATTC
>DATCOK010000366.1:0-5534 GCA_036564765.1 Candidatus Acidiferrum sp.
CCTGCGCGGCGCCCAGAATTCCCAGTCCGAATGCGGTGCCGACGACCAGCACCGTTTGGCGGACGCGCGAAGCGTCGTAGCCGTGCTCGATCAATTTGTCGACCAGCCAGCCGCCGATGAAAAAATCGGTGAGCGCGGCAAAAATCCACGGAACGCTGGTGTAAATCACCGAGTCCCGCAAATTCACTTTGAGGGCGGTAGAGAGATAGCTGGGCAGCCAGGTAAGCAACAGATAAAACGTGTAGTTGTAGGCGGCGGAGCCCAGCACCAGGCCGGCGACTTTGCGCTGGCGCAAAAGGTAGGCCAGCGAGGCGCCGCCTTTGGTCTTGCTTTGACCTTCGGGCTGCGCGCCGCCTTGCTGTATGAAATTGCGTTCGGTCGCGGAAAGTTTTTGGTCTTCGCTCGGATTTTTGTACAGCGCGTAAAACAGAACGAAATACAAAAGGCTGGTCGCGCCGGTGGCAGCAAAACTCCAGCGCCAGCCAAAGTGCAAGAGCAGCAGGCCCACGAAAGGGACTCCGATGGCTGGACCGAGTTTCGCGGCCGAATCAAAAAACGCAGTGGCCAGGCTGCGTTCACGGTCGGGGAACCAATAGCCCACGGCTTTGGAGTTTCCGGGAAAGGTGGGCGCTTCGCCGATGCCTAGCAGCAGGCGCGCGAAAAAGAAGCTGCGCACTCCCAAGGCGGCAGCAGAACAAAAAGACGCCACGCTCCAGAGCAGGGTGCTGATGACGCCAATTTTGCGCACGCCGAAGCGGTCGAGCAGCAGGCCCGCGGGGAGTTGCAGCGCGGCGTAGGACCAACTGTAAGCGCTGAGCAAATAACCAAAGGTGATGGTGGAGATGCCGAAGGCGTCGTGCAGCGCCTGCTGCGAAACGGAAATGTTGACGCGGTCGAGATAGTTGACGAAAACACCGAAGCCCAGCAGGGAAGCGATGATCCAGCGGCGCCGGGGCACCGTGGCGCCGAGGGGCATGGGCTGGTCTTGAGCGCTTGGTTGAACGTTCAATTCGGTTGTTGAGTCTACATCAAGCGGATGCAGGCGTGGCTACGCGTGGCGTTCGGACTTGGAGGAAATGAGCGCCTGGAAGTCGGGATCGTCGTGCAGGCTGGCCAAGTCAGGGTCGCGCGCGGCCCAATCGAGATTGGGGAAGCCGGTGTCGCGAGCTTTGCGCAGCAGGTCGAGGGCTTCCTTTTTCTGGTTGAAGATCCCGTAGATGCACGCGGAGTTGTAGATGATGTTGCTGTCGTTGGGGCGCATGGCCAGGACCATATTCACTTCGCGCAAAGCGGCGTCGCGCTGGCCGAGAATGGCGTAGTTGTTGGCCAGCATGCCGCGGGCGCGGGTGTCGTCGGGAACGACTTCGAGTTGCTGCTCGACGACGCGAGTCCAGGTCTTGCGCAGGTCGCGGGCCTGCTCCTTGCGGCCTATGCGTTCCACCGAATAAATGTACGGGATGAAAACATTGTAGTCGTCACCGGCGGCAGCAATGGCGCTTTCAGCGAGATCAGCAGCTTCCCGAAAACGATCGGTGGCAAAAAGCGCCTGGCCCAGCGACCAATAGGCGCCTTCGCAATCGGGCTTACGCTCGATGGCTTTGCGGGCGTACTCGATGCACGGGGCATAGTTGCGCTGCGCCCAGGCGAGGCGCGCGTGCGCAGCGAAGGCTTCGGGCAGATCGGGCTCGAGGTCCATGACGCGTTTGCCGGCAGCTTCGCCGCGTTCGATCCAACGCTGGTCGTGGCCGTACCAGTCGTGGAAGAGGCCGCAGACGTTGGCGAGCCCGGCGTGCGCCAGCGCGAATTTGGGATCGATGCGAATGGCGCGCTCGTACATTTCCATGGCCAGTTCGAGATCGGCGCGGTTCACGCGGCGAGCGTAGCTGCGGCCGCGCAAATAATAATCGTAAGCCTCGACGTTTTTCGTGGGCTTGGCGGCGATGGCTTTCTGTTCCTGCGGAGACAGCGTGATGCGGAAGGCCTGAGCGATGGCGCGGGCGATTTCGTCCTGTACCTCGAAGACGTCTTCCATTTCGCGGTCGTAGCGCTCGGCCCACAGGGTGTGGCCGGTGCGGGTTTCGATGAGCTGCGCGCTGATGCGCACGCGACTGGCGGCGCGGCGTAAGCTGCCGCCGAGCACGTAGGCGGCGCTCAAATCGTGGCCCACCTGCGGAGCGGTGACGGACTTGTCGCGATACTGCGCGACGGCCGGGCGCGGGAAGACGCGCAGGTCTTTGACCTTGGAAAGTTCGGTGATGATGTCTTCGGTCATGCCGTCGCGGAAGTATTCATCTTCCTTGGCGCTGCTGAGATTTTCGAAGTAAAGCACGGCCACGGACTTTTCGGCCTTGGCGGGCGCGACGGAGCCGCTGCCTTCCTTCGTGGCGACGGGCGCGGAGCGATGCGCGGCGGGGCCGGCGGCAGAATCGAGGTCGCGCTTCAGGCGCTTCAGGTCGGTGCGCATTTCCGCGGCGGCCTGGTAGCGCATTTCGCGGTCTTTTTCGAGGGCTTTCGAGAGGATGCGCTCGAGTTCGTTGGGCAGCTCGGGATTGACCTGCTGGATGGAGTGCGCTTCCTTGTGCAGGATGGCGTCGAAGATGAGCGCGGAGGTACTGCCGTCAAAGGCCATGCGCCCGGTAGTCATTTCATAGAGCACCACGCCGAAAGAAAAAAGATCGGTGCGCGCGTCGAGCGGCTCGCCCTTGGCTTGCTCCGGCGACATGTAGGCGATGGTGCCGAGCGTGGAGCCCGGACTGGTCATCAAATCGTTGGCGGTGGCTTGCGAGCCGGCGGAATTCATGACGCTGTCGAGACGATCGCGCTGCGAGAGCAGCTTGGCCAGGCCGAAGTCGAGAATTTTGATCTGGTTGCGCTGGGTGATGAAGAGGTTGGCGGGCTTGATGTCGCGATGGACGATGCCGCGAGTGTGCGCGGCGTCGAGGGCGTCGGCGATCTGGATGCCAAAGTCGAGCACGTCGTCGACGCGCACCGGGCCGTGGGCGATGCGGTGCTTGACGGTTTCACCTTCGAGCAATTCCATGGCGATGAACGGGCGGTTGTCCTTCTCGTCGACTTCATAAATGGTGCAGATGTTGGGGTGATTGAGCGCGGAGGCGGCGCGGGCTTCGCGCTGGAAGCGTTCCACCGCGGAAGGGTCGGCGTGCATGCCTTCGGGCAGAAATTTAAGCGCGACGCCGCGGCCGAGCTTGGTGTCTTCAGCGCGGTAGACTACGCCCATGCCGCCTCCGCCGATTTTTTCCTGGATTCGATAGTGAGAGATGACTTGTCCGTTCATGAGGGAAAGCCATCGTAGAAGGCGGTGGAACGGCTGTCAACCCGACGCGCACAAGGCGGTAGTGCGCCAGTTTGCATTGTGTTGTATATCAGTTCCGCGACGGAGTGGTGTTCTCCAGGTAGGCCAATGACCAACAGGATTTTTGCTTGTCACGAAGAAATTGCTCGCGGGTCGTGCATTCTTACGTTTCGGCCAAGTCGGTTCACATTGCCACGTACTGCCCGAGTGTTCGGGTGCGCCTTACCGAGGGCCTGATCCAAGATCCGCAATGCTTTCTGAAAACAAGTCAGAGCGGCTCTGGTCTTGCCCTGCGTCGTATATAGAATTCCCAAGTTATTCAGAGTAACGCCCACATCAGGATGCGAAGCGCCCAATTCCCGCCGTTTCATTTCAAGGGCCACTCTGTATTGGGCTTTGGCCTTCATGGTCCGCCCAGTCGCGTGATAAAGGGCGGCAAGATTGTTCAGGATTACGGCATTCTCTCGATGGCTCGGCCCATAGTTCCGCCGGTAGATTTTCAATGCCTTGCGATATAGTCTTTCTGATTCCTGGAATTTGCCAAGACCGTCCAGCAACGCAGCGAGTCCTGCCATGTCCGAGGCCGCGCCCAGACTATTCTCACCGGATACTTTACGTCGAAGTTTTAAAGATTTTCTTGCGTACCTCTCGCCACGCCGGTATCGCCGCCGAGAATGCTCCAACCCGCCCAGGTTGTGGTAAAGATTCGCAAGGAAAAAATCAAGTTGGCGGCCTTCGAGGTAGCTGCTGGCATGTTGCGAGGCGAGGCGATAGAACTCAGCGGCTTTGGAGAACTCGCCAAGGTATTTGTAGACCATGCCCAATTCAATCCATAGGCATAGCTGATCGCAGTTGGACAAAGGGCCGATTGGTCCAGCCAGACGCAATGCCCTGAGAAGCAGAGTTTCCGCGCGGCAGTATTTGCCGAAGACAGAGCAGTGAGTTGCCCGTTCTAAAAGGGTGGCCACGCGCCCACCCTTGCCGCCGCGATTCGAGCGCACGGAACCACAGCCTGCTGCCTCCAGCGTGCGCGGCGTTAGCTTGTCAATAGGGTTTCGTTGTGGTTCGCGGCCAGTCGAAAACTATTCACTTTCGACTTTTTTATGGAAGAAGCCCTCAAGTCGGCCTTTTTAGCTTTGGTAACCGGTGCTTTCTTTGCGGATGACTTGGCCTGTGGTTTCATTTGTCTTTCCTCCAAGATACAGAACCGCGATAAGGCGAGCAATCCTCAGGCCATCGCGCCGCGATGTTAACAGACTGGGCCTTCAATGGTTAGGAATTTGCAGTTGCGGGCAAGTCGGGGAGTGGTCAAAATTTAACCTACTTAAAGTTAATTTTTGCCCGAAAGCCCCTTAAGAAAACGGGAGTGTTTGTCCGCCAGTATGGAGAGCCCTCGCAGAAGGCGGCGAGAGGGATGTCAACCCGATGTGCAGACGGAGGGGCGCCCATGTCCGATTGTGCGACAAATCCGTGAAGCTATTGCCCAGCCGCCGTGATCGCCAAACCAGTAGACATTTTGCGGCATATCGGTCCTAGCGGCGTTCACATCCGCCCGTCGGCCCGTCCAGGCGCGTCTGAGCTAGCCGTTTTCGACGCGTATCTTGATATCCGCGTAGGCCGCACCGATGAGCTTGCTCAACTCGGAGTCGTTTGTGTCCATTCCCGGCTTCAACTTTACATGGCGCATGAATTTGCCGGAGCCTTGCAGCAACCGCGCCGGATCCAGCAAAGCTGCACCGTGAAAGAACCCCACGTTCACATGCGACGTGAATACATTGACGTAGCCGAAGGGCGCATCTCCTAAACAGGCCACCGGGCAGCCGTCATGCAAAAATTCCTGGACTTCGTCCCCACATTTTCGCATCACCTCAAACCACTGATGCGCGATAGCTCCCAGTTCACCGGCATGCGCCTTGAACCACGCATCGATGGCTGGATCCCGCTCTACCGCCCCATTAAATCGCAGTAATTCCATCCCTATCGCTGCGCCATTCTCTGTTTAAAATAGTCAAAAACCGTTTTAAGCATCTCTAACTGTCCTGCATCTTCACTTTCGCGATGTTTGCGCGCAGAAGCTCACGCAGTAAAACGATGTCGGACTCCGTCGCGAAGCTACGCTTCGGCAAGATATGCGCTGCAACTTTGCTTGTGAAGAGAAGGATCGAGGATCCGGATTCCTCAGCCCGGACAAAACCAGTCCAGTTAATAGTTGCCTTAGTTG
>DATCOK010000367.1:0-4864 GCA_036564765.1 Candidatus Acidiferrum sp.
TTGCCCAGCTGGTGCAGCTCGCGATAAATCTGCGCCATGCGCAAATACACGTCGGCGTCGTCGGGCATCAACTCGGTCAGCTTCTGATAAACCTCCAGCGCTTCCGGATATTTTTCTTCCGACATCAGCGTCTGCCCCAGCCCGCGCTGGTGGCTCAATTCCGAAGGATCCAGTTCCGTGGCCTTGCGGTAAGCAGTTTCTGCTTTGGGCAGGTCATGCGATTGGGTGTACGCGTCTCCCAGCAAATCGAGCATCGCTGACGACGGTGAGCGCGAAGTCACCTCTTCCAGCAGCGCGATCGCTTCCGGCGCTTTGCCTTCGTCCAGCAAAAGCTGTGTCAATTGCTCGATGGCCGGCTCGTTGTCCGGATCTTCCTTCAACATCCCGCGCAAAACTTCTTCCGCCTTGTCGTGTTCGTTGCGCAGCCGGTACAAGCGCGCCAGCCACAGCGCGGACTCCGCATCGCCCGGATCCAGACGATAAATTTCCCGGTACTGCTCGATGGCCCGTTCCACCACTTCGGACTGGCCGTTGCCTGCGCTCAAATCCCCCAAGCTCCGCAGATAAATACGACCCAGCAAACGCCGCGATTGCGTATCGTTCGGATCCCGCTTCAATAACGCCTGCGCTTCGGTCACCGCTTCGTGCGTGCGCTGCGCTTTCCAATACATTTCCGCCAGTCGCTCGCCGATTACCGGCGACTTGGGATCCAGCGCGTAGGCCTTCTTGTATGCGTCGATGGCCTGCGTCGCATATTCCGGTTTGCTGGTGGTTTCGTATTGCTGCTCGTAGATGTGGCCCATCGTAAAGTTGTAATAGGCCTCCGCGCGCGATGGATTCGTTGCTTCCTCGGCCTCTGTGCCTTTTTGTTTAGGTGTTGCCGCCGCGGTGTCCGGCGTTTGCTGTGGATTGGCGTGCTGCGACTCAGGAGCAGCGGTCTCAGTAGTCTGTGCGGAAGCCGCGCCGGCGGTCAGTCCCGCCGCCAGAATCCCAAGAATCAAGCGTTGAGAGCTCATGAAATCCCCAATAGTCCCAGACGGAAAGTATCCCATGCGCCAGAAGGGCGGTCAAAACGGAAAGCCTGCCAGTTTCCAGCAAAAATGCGCCAGCCTGTAGGATGTCAGCCGCAACTCCCGGGGTGCCCGACCAGTACCTCAGTGCAAAAAGTGCCGCATCCCCGTAAACACCATGGCCATCCCCAACCGGTCCGCCGCCGCAATCACGTCCGGATCCTTCACCGATCCTCCCGGCTGAATCACCGCCGTCGCTCCTGCCTTCGCCGCCTCCTCTACTCCATCTGGAAACGGAAAAAACGCGTCCGACGCCACCACGCTGCCCGCCAGCGAACTCTGCGCCTTCATTACCGCCAGCTTCACCGAATCCACCCGGCTCATCTGCCCAGCGCCCACTCCGCGCGTCGCCCCATTCTTCGCGAACACGATGGCATTCGACTTCACATGCTTCGAAACCTTCCACGCAAACCGCAAGGTGGACATCTCTTCCGCCGTCGGTACCCGCTTGGTCACCGTGCGTAGTTCGCCGTCGCTCAACTCGCCGAGATCCGCCTGCTGCACCAGCACCCCGCCAAGTATCCGCTTCAACGGTAATTCCCGGTCCGGCTCCAGTCCGTTCCCGGGCAGTTCCAGCAGGCGCAGATTTTTCTTCGCCCCAAAAATCGCGCGCGCCTGCTCGTCAAATCCCGGCGCCGCGATGCATTCCACGAATAACTTCGCTACCTGTTCGGCCGTCGCCGAGTCGACCACCCGATTGAACGCCAGCACCCCGCCAAACGCCGAAACTGGATCGCTCGCGTAGGCCTTCAAATACGCGTCCAGCAAATTTTCCTGCTCCGCCGCCCCGCAAGGATTGTTGTGCTTGATAATCACCGCCGCCGGCCGCTTGAACTCCGCCGCCAGGCTCCGCGCCGCCTCGAGGTCCACAAAATTGTTGTAAGAAAGTTCCTTGCCCTGCAGCTGTTTGGCCGCCGCCAGCCCGCTCACCGTTTTTCCCGCCGGAACGTACAAGCCCGCCGCCTGGTGGGGATTTTCTCCATAACGCAAGGGCTGCTGCAGCCGCAGGGCGATGTGCAATCGCTGCGGCAACGCCTGCTTTTCGCTCAACTCCACCGCCGCGCTTTTCGCCGAGAGCCGTTCCAGTTCCGTGGCAATCATCCCGTCATACGTGGATGTCGCGGCAAACACCTTACGTGCCAGCTCCAGCCGCATCTCCAGCGAAGTCTCCTTCCGCGCCTCCAGTTCCACGGCCACTCCCTCATAATCCGCCGGGTCCGTCACCACGGTAACGCTCTCGAAATTTTTCGCCGCCGAGCGCAACATCGTCGGCCCGCCGATATCGATGTTCTCGATCAACTCCTCGGCCGTCAGATTCTCCTTCGCCGCCGTCTGCGCGAAGGGATACAGATTCACCACCACCAGGTCGATCGGCGCGATGCCGTGTTCCGTCGCTTGCTTGCAGTCTTGTTCGTGCCCGCGCCGAAACAGCAATCCGCCGTGCACCTTGGGATGCAGCGTTTTCACCCGCCCGCCCAGCATCTCCGGCCAGCCGGTAAATTCCGAAACGTCTTTCACCGCTACCTGCGCCTCCCGCAGCAACTTCGCCGTCCCGCCGGTGGACAAAATTTCGATTCCCAGCGCCGCCAGCCGCTTGGCAAACTCCAGAACACCCGTCTTATCGAACACGCTGATAAGCGCTCGCTGCACAGCCATCGTTTCCCCCAATGCAAAGCACCACAGTGTAAGCGTCGCGCGCTCGCCAAAGCAAAACGGCGCGAGCAAATTTTGTGGATAAAAGTTTTGTAGAGAAAAAAAGTTGGAGGCAGAACTACAAATCAGCGGGAACCAACAACTGCTACAAAGCCAAAAAAGCCTTAACTCAAGACTTCACCAGCGCCTTCAACTTCACATGCCCTTCCACCACTTCCACCACGTACTCCACGTCGTGACAATTTTTCTGCTTCTGCAAATCCCGGGTCTTCTTCAAAACAAATTCATTGAAGCTCGAACGCGTCAGTTTATCCGTGGACTCCCCGGCGCGCTGCTTGGCCTGCAAGAATGCGTCGTACAGCTCGCCGATCTTTTCCGCCTCGGACTCCGGTTTGGAACAGACCATGCGAAATGCCGCCTCGCCACCCAGAGCCGCCGCCTTCCTCGCCGCCTGCGTGACGTTCCTCTCATCCCGCACCCGCGCGCGATCCGCTTCGATCTGCTTGGCCGCCGCCCCAAAGTGCCGCTCCACCTTCCCCTCTTCCTTTTGGGCCAGCCGCTTGCGGAACATATCCTTATACTTCGCGTAGGTCTGCGTCAGGTTGTTATAGCGAAAGCGTTGATGGAGTTTCAGTTCGCCGCCGCGTTCCGCGTACCTCTTCGCCACCATCTCCAGGCGCCACTCAATTTCCGTCGGCGGACGCTTCCGCCCTCCGCCAAAATACTGATCGTATTCGATCTTCAGCTGGCGAATATCCCGCTCAAACTGGCTCAACTCGTCATCGATGGAATTGGAAGTAGTAGCGGCCACGCACCCAAGACCCCCGTCCCAATGCTAAAAGCAACCCATCACCCGGTCAATTACCGCCCCGCCAACACGTGCGAATCCGCCACGTATTTGCCCGCGCGTATCCTCGCCCAGACTAATCCTGACGACAACCCTCCTCCATCCAGTCCCAAGCATTGCCCCCACCCCCGCACTATGCTGAAATGTGCCCATGGACGCCCGCAAAACCCGTAAACATCGCGCCCACCTCGTCACCCTCGCGAAACCGCCGCTCTCCACCGACCAGTCCGAGCAACTTCGCCGCATTCCCTCTGTCGACGAATTGCTCTCCCGCCCAAGCATCGCCGGGTTCGCCAGTCGCCTGGACCGCGACCTACTCGTGGCCTTGCTTCGCGACGTCCTCGCTGAATTGCGCGCGCAAATCACCGCCGCCAATCCTGTCACCGTAACCAATCTCGACGCGCACTCCATCGAAGTCTTAATCGCCGCTGCTGCTCACCGCATTTTGGAACCATCTCTGCAAACCGTCATCAACGCCACTGGCGTAATCCTGCACACCAACCTTGGCCGTGCCCCTTTATCCGCCTCCATTGTGGAAGCCATCAAAAACACCGCCACCCACTACAGCAACCTCGAATACGATCTGGCCGCCGGCACCCGCGGGAAGCGCGATGAACACACTCGCGAACTCCTCGTGCGGCTCACTGGAGCCGAAGACGCTATCGTCGTCAACAATTGCGCCGCCGCTGTCCTGCTGGTCCTCGCCGCTCTGGCCCGCGGCGGAGAAGCCCTGGTCTCCCGCGGCGAGCTCATCGAAATTGGCGACGGCTTCCGCATTCCCGAGATCATGGCCCAGAGCGGCGCGCTCTTGCGTGAAGTCGGCACCACCAACCGCACGCGCCTTAGCGATTACGAAAATGCCATCGGCGAGAACACCCGTTTACTCCTCCGCGTGCATCCTTCCAATTTCAAAATTACCGGCTTCGCGGAAAAGCCTTCGCTTGCGGAACTGGCCGCGCTCAGCGAGAGGCGTTCCATTCCACTGATTGAGGACCTCGGCTCCGGTTCGCTCGTGGACCTCTCCGCCAGCGGTTTCGCCGAGCCCACCGTGCGCAGCAGCATCGCTGCCGGCGTTTCGCTGGTGCTCTTCAGCGGAGACAAACTCCTCGGAGGACCGCAGGCCGGCATCATTGCCGGTAAGAAAGACCTGGTGCAGCGCGTCCGTCGCCATCCCTTATTTCGCGCGTTGCGCGTCGATAAGCTCACCATCGCTGCGCTGGAAGCCACTCTTAATGCCTACCTGCGTTCGGCCTTCGACGAAATTCCCGCGCAGCGCATGATTCGCCTCACTGCC
>DATCOK010000368.1:0-7364 GCA_036564765.1 Candidatus Acidiferrum sp.
AGGTACGAGCGTGTGCTTCGGCAATTTCTTTACCATGTTGGATGTCGTCGACTGGTTCGGAAGGCGCAACCCAGGTTTTGGCGTTGACGTTGTAAACGGATGCAAGCACGCCTTGCGCGCTGTGTTCGGAAAAGAGCCGGAGACACTCGCCGCCTACTTTTGTTTCCGCCCATACGCCCTCTTTCAGCATAGGAAAACTTTAGAATTATGGAACGCGCAAGGCTAGCACCAGGAGAAAAAATGAAGCGCAAAAGTTACCAGTCTGTATTTATTGAAGGTTTTCATTAATTATTTTTCGCCCGGACGTTTCAATTTTAGGAACGATGACCATCCATTACGCGCCAACTTGGTCTGCAGCGTCCGTTAGCCGAATGGTGGCGTTGCTGATTATGGGACGGGCCCAGACGCCCACGCTGAGAACGAAGCCAAAAGTGAGGTAGAGAAACGCGAGGCCGCCCCGGAGACCGATATAGTCGCCGATGCGGCCGATGATGACCGGCACGATGGCGCCGCCAATGATTCCAGTGCCGAGAATGCCGGAGAACGAACCGTGGTATTCGGAGACGGAGTTGAGCGCCAGCGAGACGACGATAGGCCACATCACGGAAGCGAACAGGCCGACGGCGGGAAAGGCCAGCACCGAAATTTTGGCCGGCGCGAATAACGCTGTGGTTAGGCACGCGAGCGCTCCGAGAGCTGCGCCGATCAAAACTTTTCTGCTGTCGAATATTTTTAGCAGCAGCATGCCGGCGACGCACCCGGCGGTCAGCAGACCCCAGAACCAGGAGACGGCTGCGGCGCCGGTGGTGTGCGGATCGAAGCCGTGGTATTGGTGTAGGAAACTGGACATCCAGTCGGCAGTGCCTTGTTCGCAGGCGACGTAGGCAAACATGGCGGTGAAATAGAGCCAGACAATGCGCTGACGCAGGAGCGAGCGGTACATTTCGAGAGAGCCGACCCGCTCTTCGGCGGTGTGGTGCACCACGGGGAATTTTGAAGCGGCCAGCAAAATCACCATCGCGAAAGCAGCAACGGTAAAAATCCAGTAGATCGACGCCCAAGGAAGTTCGGCGGGCGTCAGCTTGCGCAGGCTGCGCAGCAGAAGATTTTCACTGGGAGAAAAATCTTTCAGATGCACCACCAGATACGTGTAGATGCGCGGGCTGAGGAAGGAGGCGCTGCCGAAGACGAGTTGCGCAAGAGTGGAGTTGAAGGCGTAATTTTCTTCGCCGCCGGCTACGCGCAGGAGTGGATTGATGGCGACTTGAAGCACGGCCATGCCCGCGCCGATGGAGAAGTAGGAGGCGATGGCGACGCGGTAACCGGGGAATAGCGCGAAGCTGAGAGAGCCGAGCGCCGCGGCAAGAAACGAGAGAACCATCACGGGTTTTTCGGTGAAACGCTCCACCAAAAATCCCGCGGGAATGGACATGACGCCATAGGCGATGAAGAACGCGAAGGCCAGGAAACCCGCAGCGGTGAGACTGACGCGAAAGCTGCCGATGATGTCCGGAACGATAGGACCAAGAATGTTGGTCAGCAGAGAGATGACAAAAAAGGTAAGGAAGACCAGCGCTACGGCGTGGCGGCTTCTGGCCATAGATAGGTTTCCTTTCTTGAGTCCAATGCTTGGTTAGCGAAGCCGTTCGCCAAATTCAAGCAGCCGCGCGCGGAGTTGGCGCAAAGCGATGGTGCCATACTCTGGCCGCGCCGATGAGATTGGAATTTTCGCCCAAAGAAGCGAGGGCCAGTTCGGTGTTTTCGTAAGGTACGAAGCGGCAACCCTGGCGAATCACTTTCTGAATACCCTCCATGAGCAGGTCCGCGCTATTCATGACACTGCCGCCCAGGACGATGACGTCGGGAACAAACAGGTTGATCAGATTGGCGAGGCCGAGACCAAGGTAATAGGATTCGTGCTCGACGGCGCGGCGCGCCAATTCATTTCCCTGGCGGGCGAGTTCGCAGATTTTCTTGGCGCTCAGATTGTCGGCATTGATGTCGGCAGCAGTGGCGTTGTTTCTGAACCAGTTCTCCATGGCGCGGCCGGTCGCGAGAGTTTCCCAACAGCCGCGAAAGCCACAGGAACATTCCGGGCCGGACGGGTCCATCACGTGATGGCCCAGTTCCGGGTGGGACATGTCCGCTCCGCGATAGAGTTGGCCATTGAGAATAATGCCGCCGCCGATGCCGGTGCCGACAGTGATGTAGATCAGGCGCTCCTTGTCTTTCCCTGCGCCCCAAGCGGCTTCGCCGAGAGCGGCGGCATCAGCATCATTTTCCAGTGCGGCTTGCACCTGGAAGATGCGCGAAAGATCTTCGACCGGCTTGTAACCGTTCCAGGTCGGGAGAAAATCCATGTCGCCGAAGGTGCCGGTTGCGGGATAAACGAGCCCGGTGCAGCCAATTCCGATACCAGTGATCACGACACTGGCGTTGCGCGCAACGCTTCGCAACATGGCGACGATGCGTTCGAGTCCGTGGACGTATCCGAGGTGAGCATCGGTCGGCGAATCGGCGCGAGCGAGGACGCAGCCGGAATCGTCGACAATGCCAACGGCTATTTTCGTTCCTCCAATGTCGACCGCACCGACCACTAATGGCCTCGCTTTCTTGTGTCTTAAGCCGCTTCGACGAACACGCTATTTGCCAGCTTTGTTGGCGCCACCGTCCATCAGGCCGAACTCATCTTCCACGATGAATGCGCAATAGCGAAAGGTGTCGCAGTCGACGCCGGTCAGACGGGATATTTTTTCGGCGGCCAGTTGCGCGGGAACGATATCGATCAGAAATTGCCAAGCGGCCGGAATCGCCGGAAGATGGAACACCAGATCCGCCGCATCAGCCGGCAAATTTTGCCCGACGAGCATTACCGAAGCGCCGAGCTTGCGGAGGTCATTTGCGACGGCCAAATCTTGTTCGCGGGAGTGCTCGGCATCGATCCAGATACCAAAGCGCGCGCCTTCATGAAGCATTTCCTGTGGCCCGTGGCGAAAGCTGCCAGTGATCATGGCGGCAGCGGGTGACTTTACGCCCTCTTCCCAGAGCAGGCGAGTTTCCTGACAGCTACCCAAGCTCGAACCACGCGCGAGAAAATAAAAAACCTTTCCGGGAGAAAGCCACGCCGCGCCTTCGAGTTGCGATTGCCAGCTGGGAATGGAGTGATCGACGGCTTGAATTGAATTTTGCAATTCAGCCGCAAGAGTTGCATCGAAGGAATCGGTAACGTGGCTGGCCAGAATTGCGGCAGCGGCGGCCAAGGTGATGTAAGTGTTGACGGAAATGGCGTGGTCCATAGCTACGGGAATGATGATGGGAATCTGCGCTTCAAGAGCAAGTGTTCCGTCGGCGGCGTTGGTGATGCCGATAACCGTAACACCAGAATTGCGAAACTTCTCGAGCACCTGCACGATTTCGACGCTGCGTCCGCTCCGTGAAATTACGATAACGACGGAGTCGCGGGGGATCTGGGAGTAAAGAAACTCAGCAGAGTCCTGGATAACAATCGGAAAACCGTGGCGATGGAAAAATGGGGCAGCGCACAACACGGCATGCCAG
Organism: Candidatus Acidiferrum sp.; assembly: GCA_036564765.1. Taxonomy (GTDB): domain Bacteria; phylum Acidobacteriota; class Terriglobia; order Acidiferrales; family UBA7541; genus Acidiferrum. Next base: position 3,559 of record DATCOK010000368.1, read on the forward strand.
CTACTGCCAATGCCGGTGAGGTAGACATGATCGGCATTGCGGATTGCTCCGGCCGCAGATTCCAAGGCGGCGGCGCCCGGTCCGGAAAGAAAATCGAAAGTACGTCGTAATTCTTCCGGTTGACGAAGAATATCGCGCAGGAAGTAAGTCATCGATACGTTCGAGGTGCAACTACCGAGCCGCGGGCGTGAGCACAATCTTGCGGAACTGCACGTGGCCTTTTTCGCTGCCCTGCAAGTAGATCGGGCCGGGTAATTCTTCGTGGCTGTCGAGCGCGCCACCGGTAATGCCGGGAATTTCCTTGTTGTCAATGATGGTCTGCCCGTTCTGCACTACCGTGATGTACCGGCCAAGCAAGGTGACGTCGAAGGTTTGCCACTCGCCGGCTTTGCGCGGTAGCTCGGGAGTCGCCGCGAGAAAACCGTAAACCCCTCCGGTGTGGTGGCTTGGCGGCTCTTCGACGGAATCGGTTTCGATTTGCACTTCGTAACGGCCGCGCAGGTAGACTCCGCTGTTGGACTTTTCGCCGCAGTTAAACTCCACGTGCAACTTGAAATTTTTAAACTTCTGGTCGTTGATCAGTTCCGGTCCGTTGCCGGGACTGGTGAGAATACCGTTCTCGACGGTCCATTTAGTGGTCCCGGGGCCATTCATTTTCCATCCGGTAAGATCCTTTCCGTTGAACAGCTCGACAGGCTTTCCCCACTTCGGTTCGCTAGCGGGTTTCAGCGCGGGAGCCTTCACAGCGGTCCATTTCCAGGCTCCTTCTTTCGGCCCCGAGACTGTGCCAGACAGCGTTTTGCCGCTCTTAGTTCCTTCAAAAACCATGTCTTGAGGTAAAGACTCTTCATCTTTGGGCGATACGAATGTCAGGTGGCCGTTCGAAAGTTCGGCCTTTGGAAGTGGCCGGGCATTTCCCCAGCGGCCGACCATCTGTGCTTTCAGCTGTCCATTCTCGCGGCTGAGCTCAAGCCACGATGGATATTCGCGATCCGGCGCTTTCAGCGTTAGATCCCACCGGCCGAGGAACGCTTCGTCGTTCTTTGCCGCAACGGAAGAAGCTGCGCGCTCGCCCGCGGATTTTGCCGGGAGCGCCCATAGAGTGGCAGCTACTGATAAACCTACAGTAAGGAAACACGCGCCCATTCGTTCGATTTGCATAGATGAAGGACCTCAGATTCCGCTAAGAAAACATTACGACTTGATGGTTTGCGACGCTTCATCCCAATAAACAGGGCTCTTGCGGAAATACGATTCGTTGGCCATGTGGCAGCCCAGCGCGGCGTGATGGCCGAAGACCACGTCCTGTACTAGGGGCTTACGCGACCGTACAGCTTCGAAGAAGTTCCAGAGGTGCGGACGTAGATCGTCGTAATCGTTGCCTTTCCACGTTTGAGTTTCCGGGAACGGTTCGTGGCCGGGCTTGGGATCGTGTTCGGCGTGCCATTGCTTGAAGTACGGTTCGCGCAGCCGCGCGGGCAGACCGTAGCAATAGTAGCTGGGCGCGGTGTCGAGGCCAGTTTGCGGAGTGTGGCTCAAGCCAAATTCCGTCAGCTCGATGATGCCCTTGGAGCCCATAAAACGCGTGACTTCGGAAGTTTCCGTTCCTAGCGTCAGGCGCATGTAGACAGGCACGCCGGCGAACTCGAAGAGTACGGGATGAACGTCCGGCGTGTTGCGCCCATCTTTCCAGCGATAGATACCGCCAAACGCAGAAGCTTTCTTGGGAGCTTCGTTGATGCCCAGAACAAACTGCATTCCGCTGAGCAAATGAACGAGCAGATCGCCGGCTAATCCGGTTCCGTACTCTTTCCAGCAGCGCCAACGGGCGAACAAGTAGGGATCGAACGGTTTTTTGGGCGCGGTACCCAACCAAGTGTCCCAATCCAGATTTTCGGGCGACAAATCCGCAGGCGGCGGATATTCCCACGCGCCCGTTGGATCGTTGCGGCCCAAGCTGCCTTCAATGAGACTCAATTCGCCGATGGCTCCGCTAGCGTACAGCTCTTTCGCTTTGGCGCACAGAACGGAACTGGTACGCTGCGCACCGATCTGGGTGATGCGATCGGTCTTCTTGACCGCTGCCACCATGGCTACGCCGTCGGCCGCGCTGTGCGACATGGGCTTCTCGCAATAGACGTCTTTGCCCGCGCCGACCGCATCAATCACCACTTGTTTATGCCAATGGTCGGGGACCGCAATGATGATGGCGTCGATTTCTTTGTCGTCCAGTAACTCTTTGTAGCGACGAGTGGTCTTGATCGGTTTGCCGACGATTTCCTTGGCCAGTTCGTGGCGGCCATCATAAAGATCACACGCGGCCACGCATTCAACGCCGGGCAACTGCACCGCAGTGGTGAGCAGGCCGGTGCCTTCCATTCCGACACCCACAATTCCAAAGCGGACCTTGTCACTCGCGGCCGCATAATTGCTGAAAGCCGGAAGGGGTTCCGGTTCGAGCACGGTGACTCCGCCGACCATCGTGGCGCCGGCAAATCCGGCGGTCCGCTGCAAAAATCCCCGACGTGTAAAGCCGGTTTTGGTCATGGTGCAGTCTCCTTTGGAATGGCCGAGTTCGTAAACTTTTTCGCGCGGCAGGCGGTAATCCCGGAATCAAAAATTGATAAGCGTGAGTCGCTTTCGTTCGTTCCTCTTTTACGCAGCGGGCTATGGCTTGTCAAGGCTTCGTTTCTGATTTAAATCGATTTTATGGATACGCCCAGCGCAGTGATAGTCCCGGACACCGAAGCATGCGGAAAAACGCCGGATGATGAGCTTCGGTGAGGGATTAAATTGTGACCACGTACGTTGAATATTGCTGGTTATCAATTGCCATGAACGGAAGCAGTGTCAGCGGAGTCGCGGCGGTATCGGCTTGCCATGATTGCGCGCCACTTTTTTTCGCTGCCAAGAGTTGTGCCGACGTCATCGTCGGCGAGTTGTTGGCGATTGCGAAGAGAACCAGGGGGCCAGACAGGAGGGCAACCGCCTTAGGGTGCCGCGAATCGATGGATTCGAGGCGGGTCTTAAGTGGCACATGCAAGTCAATGCGGTCGCCGCTTTTCCACGTGCGCCGAATCGCGGCAAATTGCCCGGCAGGTTCTGAAGCGCGAAGCGTTTTGCCATTCACGGAAATGGTTGCGCCGCCAGCCCATCCAGGGATGCGTAGATGCAGCGTGAAGTCGGCGGCTTTTGACGCAGTGAGTTCGAAGTTAATGGTGCTGTCAAACGGGTATTCGGTCTTCTGGGTCAACGCTATTCGCGCGCCGTCGCGAGTCCAGCGCACGCTTGAAGGAATGAAGAGGTTCACGTACAGGTTATGGTCGTCAAAAAAATAGGCATTAATTCGATAGTCGGCGGCGACCTGCGGCATCGTGCCGGAGCAGCAGGGCCAGCGAGCTTCCTTATAAATCTTGCGGGCATGGAAATTGTAATCGGAATAATAAAAGGTGCTGCCATCGGCGAGCAGCGGTTTGATCCCAAGGATGGTGTTGTACATGACGCGTTCCATGCTGTCGCCATAACGCGAATCGCGGGTCACGCAAAGCAGGTAGCGGGTTAACTTGAAGTGCGCGTAGGAACCGCAAGGCGTTTCGAAACTGTTGTGCGTTTTAGTGAGACTGTCGGCAACATCGGGGCTTCCTGGTGCGCGCAGCTGTTCGTCGGGACCCCAACCACCGGTGGCAAAACTCTGCGCCTTTAGCATTTCGAACGCGTTGCTCGCAGCGCGTAGATGTTTCGCGCTGCCGAGGGTGAGGTAGGCCTGCATGGCGGAGCAGAGAGAGTTGACGTAGCTGTAGGCGCTG
>DATCOK010000369.1:0-6221 GCA_036564765.1 Candidatus Acidiferrum sp.
AGTATGCACCATGGCTTCGCGGGTGGCTTTGAGAGCGTAAGCCTGCAAGCGGTCTTTGACGTCGGGGAGTTCCTGGTCATCGACGGGCCACATGCCGAGGAGGGTCTGGTAGAGGAAATATTCCTCGTTGCGATCGGGAACCGGCGAGCCGTAGACGATGGTCTTGTGCGATTCGTTGAGAGCGGCCCAGCGGTTCAGGCGGTTGCGCCATTCGCCCGGAATTTCCGAGAGCACGCTGATGCGCACGCGATTGTCTTCGGCACGCTTGGTGTCGTGGGTGGAGCTGGCGTTCATGGAATGCGGCCAGTCCTGCTGGCGTTTGGCAACGAATTCAAAAAAATCTTCGGGGCGGAGGGCATCGGGAGCAGGGTCGCCGCCGACTTCATTGAGCGACAACAGCGGGTGATAGACATACAGCGAGGTGTCTTCGAGGCCTTTCGCGACGATGGGGCCGGTGAATTGTTGCCAGCGCAGCACGAAGCTCAGGCGCGCTTCGCGCTGGTCGGGCAAAATGTGTGGAGCATTCAGCAGCAGTAGGACATCGTTCACAAAATCGAAGCACTGCGGACTTAGATTTGGTTTTCGTTTACGTGCTTCGGCGAGGGCGTCTTCGAGAAGCCGAATGGCTTCGGCGGGCAAGTCGAGATTGCGGATATAGGTGCGGTAAACGGCGAAGCAAGCAGTGGTTTCGATAAGTGCCTCGGTGAGTTCGTGGCGTGGTAGATCGCGGGCATAGCGGGCTTGCGCGGCCAATTCGCCAAGCTGGCGGCCGAGCGAGCGCATTTCGACGGCGAGAATAGTGCTCATCACTAATTTTTTCTTCTGATAGAGAACTTCGGTGAACTTGGTGTCGCGGCCGATGAACTGGGAATAGATGCGCTCGAGCTCCTGCGCGCCGGCGGGATGGACGAAGACGCGATTGGCAAAATTGAGGTAGTCGTAACCGGTGGTGCCGGCGACGGGCCAATCGAGTGGCAAGTTTTCATGGCGCTCGAGGATTTTTTCTACGACCACGTAGGCTTCGTCCGAGCCGGAGGAGTCGCCTTCGGCTCCCAGGCGCTCCTGCAGGCGCTGAAGGTAGGCGAAGGGATCGCGGAGGCCGTCAATGTGATCGATGCGCAGGCCGACGACGGCACCGCGCGAGATGAGGCGCAGGATCAGGTTGTGGGTGGCGTCGAAAACAAGAGAATCTTCTACCCGCAGACCGACAAGATCGGTGATGGTGAAAAAGCGGCGGTAGTTGATGGTTTCGTTGATGTTCTGCCAGTAGGCCAGGACGTAATTTTGTTCGTCGAGCAGGCGCTGGAGATGGGAGAAGCTGCCGGGGTCGCCCTGACGGCCGTTGAAGTCAGCGAGATTTTCGCGGATGAATTGGGCCACTTCGTTGCTGGCGGCTTCCAACTGGCGCAGGCGCTCGTGGATGGATTCGAAGCGCACGCGTTTGTCGGCGGCGGCTTCGACGGGCGTGGTGTCGCGGTCGGAGATGACTGACAGCGCGGCGATGACGCCCTGGTATTCCTGGTAGGCCGCGGATTCTTCGTCCAGCAAATTTCGCAAGCGGCCGAGGCGATGGGCGAGAACGGAGCGATAGGTACGGGGTGCGAGGGGAAAGGACGAGTCGAAATAGGCGACGAAGAATTTGCCATGTTGAAAATTGAGTTGCAGTTCGCCGGCTTCGAGGGCCTCGCCAAAAGGCCGGCCGAGGACGGGGAGGAAGATTTTGTTGTCGAGATTGCGCGCTGGCGGATGCCAGTCGATGTCAAAGTAGGAGGAGAAAGCGGAGTCCGGGCCGTTTTCGAGGATGTCCATCCACCAGGGATTTTCGCTGCTGGCGGCCATGTGGTTTGGAACGATATCGAGGAGCAAGCCCATACCGCGCTTTTCGAGTGCGGCGAGAAAAGCGTCGAATTCTTTTTCGGTGCCAAGATCGGGATCAAGGCGATTGGGATTGGTTACGTCGTAGCCGTGACCACTGCCGCGGCGGCTGGTGAGGATGGGAGAGGCGTAAATTTCGGTGATGCCGAGGTCCTGGAGGTAATCGAGAATTTTCGCTGCGTCGTTGAACGTGAAGTCTTTGTTGAACTGCAGGCGGTAGGTGGCTAGCGGAATGCGAGTGGAGACCATGCGATCAGGAACCCAAAATGCGCAGTCCTTCGCGAAGGCCGACGAGTTCTTTCATCCAGTTGATGGCGTCCGGATCGTTGTTTTCGGCGCCGAGACGTCGTGCTTCGATGGCTTTCATGAGCGTGGCGTACGCAATATTCTGCGCTTCCCACAGTGTGACAGGGAAAGGCAGGGTGCGGACGATTTCCAGCTGGCGGCGCAGTTTTTGCACGATGTCGAGATCGGTGGGATGCTCGGCAAAGCGGGCAGCGAGCGCTTCGATCCGGCGACGCATGGCGAATTCGAGGGTGGTTGTGTCGAGCTGAATTTGGCTATTGGCGGCTTCCTTCAAATAACTCTGAATATTATCGCCGTCCACATCGGCGCGTTCGAAAGCCTGGCGCAACTGGCTGTTCAGCGCGATGTCGGCGGCAGCCTTAAAGGCGGCGGGAACGGGAATGCTCAACGAGGTGAGGAAGCGGATCAAGGGGGCCTGGTTTTCATAAATGTTGCGATAGGCCGCGGCGGCGGAGGTCAATGAATCGTTAAGAATCAGGCCGACGATTTTGCGCTGTTCGTCTCGGAAAAGTGAGCTGAGCGAGAAAGAGTGTTCGTTGAACTCTTCGTCGATGATGCGAATGACCGCGGCGGTATCGGCTTTGGAAAAAGATTCGATCAAGCGGGCTTTGCGTTGCTCGTACTGTTCTTGATCGAGCGAGTGGCGCACGCCGCCGACGATGTTGTGATCGCCAAGATGGAGAACGCCGAAGCTGAGCACGGCGGATTCACGAGTAATCTCAGAGCTGAAGTTAGCGCGCCCGAGGGCCAGGCGGAGTTTACCTTCGGCTTCGAGAGAGTACTGCTCGCGGTCGACGTTGTAGCAGTAAATGCCGGTGCGTTCGGTATAATTCTCGAAGAGCGAGCTGATGGCGTAGTGGCCAGCGAGTTTTTCAATATTTACGGCGGCGGGCTTGACCCACTTGTTGTAAATCTGCTGGCCATCTCCGTGCTCAGGAAGATTGCTTTTGGCGGCGCGCAGGCGTTCGAGAAATTGCGGTTCGACTTCCGCGCCGAGAAATTCTTTGGCGAGTTCGACGGCGCGTCCGGCGTAGTGGATCACCTGCACGGTCTCGAGACCGGAGAGTTCGTCGAAAAACCAGCCACAGCTGGTGTACATCAGCATGGCGTGGCGCTGCATTTCGAGGAGCTTCAGGGCGGTGACGCGTTCTTCGGAAGTGAGCGGATGGGTGGCATGCTGGTTGAAAAATGTATCGAGCATGGCGTCCGAGCGGTTGAGAATCACATGGATGTATTCATCGCGAGCGTTCCAGGGATCTTTGAGGAGGGGCCCGGCTTTTTGTTCGAATAGCGGAATCAAGGATTCGCGGAGCCAGTCGAGGGCTGCGCGCAAAGGGGCGCGCCACTCTTGGTTCCAGTTGCCGTGGCCGCCAGAGTTGCAGCCGCAGTTAGAGCGCCAGCGCTCGACGCCGTGCACGCAGCTCCATGAGCTATTGTCGACGACCTCGACCCAATGATCGGGCGGATAGCGCTTTAGAAATTGTCCGTAATTGGTGAGCTCGGCGAGTTTGTTGCTTTCGATGTGCTGCAGCGCGTACGTCAGGGCCATTTCGCCGAAGCGGTGATGGTGGCCGTAACTCTCGCCGTCGGTAGCGATGTGGGTGAGCTGGGCCCAATCGCGATTATCGGAAAAGCCGCTGAGGAGACGGTCCGCGAAACGCTTGCCGTCGTCGAGCAGGCCTTCGAAGGCGACGCCCTGCGAAATGGGGCCATCGTAAAAAAATGCGTTGATGATTTTTTTGGAGTGCAGGGAAACCTGATAGGCGCGGCTGGGGTCGATGCGGTCTCCGGTGACGTCTTTCCAGTTGCGACCGCTCTTGCGGCGGACGCGCTTGGCCTGGCGGGGAGCGAGGATGGTATAGAGGATGCCGTTTTCGGCGAGGACCTCGAGGGTTTCGGCGTCGACGGCAGTTTCAGGAAGCCACATGCCTTCGGGGCGGCGCTTGAAACGGTGCTCGAAATCGGCGATGCCCCATTTGATCTGGGTGACCTTGTCGCGGCGATTGGCCAGCGGAAGAATCATGTGGTTGTAGGCCTGTGCTACGGCGGAACCGTGGCCGCCGAATTTGGCGGAACTGAGGCGGTCGGCTTCGAGAAGGGCTTCGTAAACGCGTGGGGCTTTGTCTTCCATCCAGGAAAGTAAAGTGGGTCCAAAGTTGAAACTCATCTGGCTGTAGTTATTGACCAGGTGGATGATGCGTTGTTCGTTGTCGAGAATGCGGGAAGTGGCGTTCGGCGCGTAGCATTCCGCGGTGATGCGCTCGTTCCAGTCGTGGTATGGGTAGGCGGAATCTTGCAATTCGATGGCTTCGAGCGAAGGATTTTCGCGCGGCGGCTGATAGAAGTGCCCGTGGACGCAAACGTATCGCATGATTACTCCGGTGTGGATTTCTGGCGCTCGAGAACGAGGAATGAATGCGCCGCCAAAGTCAGTGTAGAAGAATCGCCCGTCGAAAGATTTTCAGGAACGGTATGCCCGGGGCCGCGCCATTGAACGTCGGAGGAATTAAGGCGCAACGTCCAAGAGCCCTGTAGTAATGGAACACCATTTAGTGTGTGCGATTCTTTTGAGAACTCAAAAATGACAGCTAAGGCCTTTCCGCTGGTGGGTTCGACGGTCATGATAATTGCGGTGCCATCTTCGTGGATTTGCAATTTGCTGGAACCGGCCAGGGAATATTCGCGACGGATGGCGAACAGTTTGCGATACAGGGCACGCAAGGTGCGGTGCGGTTCCTTTGATTCCAAATCGTGATTCAGTTTGGAGCGGAGAAACGTTTTCTCGTCGTGCGGGTCGGGAATTTCGCCTTCCCAGGCGAACGCCGAGAATTCTTCGCGGCGGCCTTTGCGCACCGCCTCGATCAGAGCGGCGTCGCCGTGGCTGGTGAAGTACTGGAATGGCGCGGTCTCGCCATATTCTTCGCCCATGAAGAGGAGAGGAACGAAGGGCGCGAGCGCGGTGGCACCGGCTGCGAGCTTTAGGGTTTCAAAATCAACGAGAGTGCTGAGGCGGTCGCCGCGGGCGCGGTTGCCGATCTGATCGTGGTTTTGGATGCACACGACAAAACTGGAGCGGGATAAACCGGCGGGAGAATTTCCGTGTCGGCGGCCGCGAAAATTGGAAGGCTGCCCGGAGTAGAGCCAGCCGTCGCGCATGGTTTGCGCGAGATGGTGGACTTCGCCAAAGTCGGAGTAGTAGCCGGCGCGTTCCCCGGTTAACAAGCAGTGCAGCGAATGATGAAAGTCGTCGCTCCATTGGGCGTGCAGGCCGTAGCCACCTTGTTCGGGACCGCGCAAGATGCGGGCATCGTTCAGATCGCTCTCGGCGATGAGATGGAGTTTGCGGTGGAGGCGGTTTTCAAGGTGTTCGACGGATTTTTGCAATTCCGCGAGAAAATGTATCGCGCTGAAGTCAAAGATTCCGTGGATGGCATCGAGGCGCAAAGCGTCGATGTGATAATTTTCGAGCCAGTATAGGGCGTTCTGAATGAAAAAATTCCGGACGTGGTCGCTGTGGCGTTCATCGAAGTTGATGGCCTGCCCCCACGGCGTCTTATATTTGCCGGTGAAATAGGGGCCGTAGTCGTTGAAGTAGTTTCCTTCGGGGCCGAGGTGATTGTAGACCACGTCGAGGGTTACGCCGAGGCCGTGCGCATGTGCCGCGTCGATCAGGCGTTGCAATCCGCGGGGGCCGCCGTAGCTGTTTTGCGGAGCGAAGGGCTGCACACCGTCGTAGCCCCAATTTCGCAAACCCGGAAATTGAGCCACCGGCATTAATTCGATGGTGGTAATTCCGAGCTCGCGTAAAGCCGGCAGGTGGGGAATTACTGCGTCGAAGGTGCCTTCCGGCGTGAAAGTGCCGACGTGCAGCTCGTAGAAGATGCCGTCGGCTAATTCAAATCCTCGCCAGGCGCGATCTGTCCAAGGGAATTGAGAAAGGTCGACCAACTGAGAAGGACCGTGCACGCCCTCGGGTTGAAAGCGCGAGGCGGGATCGGGACGATCACGTCCGTCGTCGAAGCGATAGAAATATCGAGCGT
>DATCOK010000370.1:0-1571 GCA_036564765.1 Candidatus Acidiferrum sp.
AAAGCACGTACACACGCTAGCGCGCGGTTCGGAACAGAAGCGCATGGAGTTTGGCGGGGTCATCTACACCGAATCGGCGGAAAAAGCGGCCCGCTTTATCCTGGACTGCAACCAGAACCGCATCCCGCTGATTTTTCTGCACGACGTGAACGGCTTCATGGTCGGCAAGGACGCGGAGTGGAGCGGGATTATTCGAGCCGGCGCAAAAATGGTCAACGCCGTAGCCAACAGCGTGGTGCCTAAAATTTCGGTGGTGTGCGGCGGAAGTTTTGGCGCCGGAAATTATGCCATGTGCGGGAAAGCCTACGATCCGCGATTCATGTTCGCGTGGCCTACGGCGCGCTACGCGGTGATGAGCGGTGACGCCGCGGCCACCACCCTGGCCGAGATCAAGCTGAAGCAACTGGAGCGCGAAGGAAAAAAGGTCGACGAGAAAGAGAAAAAAGAAGTCTACGAAGCGATTCGCTCGACCTACGAGCATCAGACCGATCCACGCTACGCCGCAGCGCGCTTGTGGGTCGACGCCATCATCGATCCGGCGCACACGCGTGAAGCGCTGATCTGGGCGCTGGAGGCCGCGGCGCTCAATCCCGAGGTGCGCGAGTTTAAAACCGGAGTGCTGCAAACGTAATGGAAACCGTGAAATTGATCGAGTGCCCGCGGGACGCGTGGCAGGGACTGCCCGACTTCATCCCGACTGAGTACAAAGTGGAATATCTGAAGGCGCTGGTGGCCGCCGGATTTACGCACATCGACGCGGTGAGTTTCGTTTCGCCGAAGCATGTGAAGCAGATGGCTGACAGTGAAGAGGTGATGCGGCAGCTTATCGGTGCTCTCCCTGCGGGCGCTGCGCCACCGGAAATTATCGGCATCGTCGTGAATGAAAAAGGACTGGAGCGGGCGCTGGCCACGCCGGGCGTTACTACGATTGGCTATCCTTATTCTATTTCCGCGTATTTTCGGCGCGCCAACGCCAATATGACCCGGGCCGAGTCGCGGCTGTTGGTCGAGAAACTCAGGAAAGAGACGGCTGCGGCTCAGCGCGAGCTGGTCATCTATATATCCATGGCTTTTGGCAATCCTTATGACGAGCCCTGGGGCGCGGAAATCGTGGCGGAGACGCTGGAGTGGCTAAAAGACATTCGGGTCAAAACCGTTTCGCTGGCGGACACGGTCGGCACCGCGAGTCCTGAAGCGGTCGGGGAGCTTTATCGCAGCGTGAAAGACCACGTGGCGGGCATCGAGTTGGGCGTACATCTTCATAGCCGGCCGGAAAATGCGGGCGAGAAAATCCTTGCCGCGTTCGAAGCGGGCTGCCGGCGCTTCGACTCGGCCCTCACCGGATTGGGTGGCTGCCCGTTCGCCGGCGACACGCTGGTCGGAAATATTGCGACAGAGGACGTGTTGGCGGCGGTGACCAAGGCTGGAGGAGAGGCCGGGATCGACAGGGGCGCGCTGGGTCCGCTGCTAAAATTGACCAACGAGATTCGCAGCCGATACGCGCACGCTCCAATGGTGAATTGATCTTGAGAGAAAAGCCGCATCCTTTGAAAACCGCCAAGGGTGCGCCA
>DATCOK010000371.1:0-15153 GCA_036564765.1 Candidatus Acidiferrum sp.
GTCCACGTATGCGTCGATTATTTCCACGCTGCTCGACCGCGAATACGTGAAAAAGGATCAGGGCCGCTTCACGCCTACGATGCTGGGCGAGCGTGTCAGCGTTCTGCTGATCCGCAGCTTCGAAGACATTTTTGACGTTACGTTCACTGCGCGGCTCGAAGACGAACTCGACGAGATTGAAGAAGGCAAGCTCGGATGGCGGGCGGCTGTTGGTGAATTCTGGGACAAGTTCGTCGTGGATTTGGATAAAGCTGGCGACGAAATGATTTCCTACAAAGCTGGGATTCCGACCGGCAAGAAATGCGAGAAGTGCGGCGAAGGCGAATTGCTGGAGCGTATCAGCCGTCACGGATTTTTCCTGGGTTGTTCCCGATATCCTGATTGCGATTTCATCGAAGATCTTTCGCCAGAGCTCGGCGAGGCGGGCGACGAGAATAAAGTTCAATACTGCGATAATTGCGGTAAGGAGATGGCCATTAAGCGCGGCCGCTTCGGCGCCTTCCTGGCTTGCACCGGGTATCCAGATTGTAAGACCACCCGCAGGCTGGTGGAAGGCACGCGCACGGCGCGACAGGCTGACGAACCGCTCGAAGAAAAGTGCACCTTGTGCGGCTTGTACTTGGTGAAAAAACACGGCCGCTTTGGCGAATTCATCGGTTGCTCGGGCTACCCGAAATGCAAGTACACACGGCCCATCACCATGGGTATCAAGTGTCCCAAATGTGACGAAGGGGAGTTCGTTCGTCGCGGCAGCGCCGGAAAAGGCGGACGCGGACGCCCGCGGGTTTTCTATGGATGCTCGCGCTATCCCGACTGTGATTTCACCACCCCGCACATGCCGATACCCGAGCCGTGCCCGAAGTGCAATGCGCCATTTATCGTGGAAAAGCGCAGCAAGATCGGAATGGTAAGGACTTGTTTGAAAGAAGGCTGCGATTGGGAAGTTCTTGCGCCCGAGCCGCAGAGCGCTACCGCCGTGGCCGCTGAAGAGGCCGTTCCCGAGCCCGCGAAAGTCTGAATTCGCCTCAATTGCTGTTCACTCATTGGCAAGTACCATTGCGTTCCTTCGTGTGCTTGTCCAACCCTTTCAGTATGATTTTTTGAGTGCTTGCTCTTCCTATGAAACAGGCCATCGATAGCTATCTTGAGTATCTGGTATCCGTAAAAAATTCCTCACCGCATACCGTCTCGAATTACCACCATGATTTGCAGCAATTCATGGATTTTCTGACGCCACCTGGCGTGGCGCTTCCGGCTATCGGTGAAATCAACCACGGTATCATCCGCGAATACCTGGGGCATCTACACGATCAGGGGCTGGAAAAAAGTTCTGTTGCGCGGAAATTGGCGGCGCTGCGTTCGTTTTTCAAATATTGCGTGCGCGAAGGAAAACTCAAGGAAAGTCCGGCGCGGCTGGTTCCCACTCCGAAGTTACCGAAGCGGATTCCGTCGGTCCTTTCCGCCGAAGAGATGAACGGCTTCCTGAATCATCTGGCAGATATGGGCGGATCGTTACCCAAGCGTCGCCGTGGCGTAGGAAAAGAGTGGGAGTGCGCGGAGGCGGCGGGCCCACGCGGGCCGCTGAAGTTGCGAGAAGAGGGATTGTTGCTACGCCGGGACCGCGCATTGCTGGAGTTGCTATATGCCGCGGGATTGCGCGTCAGTGAACTGACCGGGCTGAACTTTGTCGATATCGAACAGCGAGAGCACATGTTGCGTGTGACGGGCAAAGGAAACAAGGAACGTATAGTGCCCTACGGTCTCAAAGCGCAAGAAGCGCTCGATAAGTATTGGCCGCTTCGAGAAGAATTGCTGCTGCAAACCAGCGGCGGATACGTGAGCCGCAGGTTGACGCCGCACAGCGAAGCGGTTTTCCTGAATTATGCCGGTCGCCGGCTGACGCAACGCTCCGTCGGACGTATCGTAAAAAAATACGTCCGGCTGGTAAACATAAACTGGGATCTACACCCACATTCGTTGCGGCACGCGTTTGCCACGCATTTGCTCGCCGATGGCGCCGACTTGCGCGCCATCCAGGAACTGTTGGGGCACCAATCGCTTTCCACTACCCAAAAATATACCCACGCTTCGATTCGCCAGCTGATGGACATCTACGACAAGTCCCATCCTCACGCGTGACGCCAATCCTTCAGATGTGCGACGCGCCGTATTTCTTTGAGAAGTCAGTAAATAAGTTTTAACGAAAACTGAATCTGGCGGGATGATCCGGCGGTCCGGCTGATAAGTCCGAAACCGGAACCGAGCAGGGTGTTCGATGGCAAACCAAAATTCACCACGTTAAAAATATTGAAGAATTCCGCGCGAAATTCCAAGACGCCCAGTTCCCGCTGGTCGCGGTGGCCAAAAGGCGTGTCCTTGATCAGCGCCATGTCGAGGTTGTGAAAGCCGGGGCTGCGAAAGGTGCTGCGTCCCAAAGTTCCAAACCGCCCATGATTCGGGCCGGTGCCTCCGGGAACATTGATTGGAATTTCGAAAAATGAACTGTTGTCCGCACCGCGGCCGAAATAATCCTCGCGAATATGGCGACTGGTGGAAAGGTCCGGGCTGGCTGCAAGGTCCGGCCGGTCGGTTCCTCCTGCGCCAAAGCCGGTTTGTTGAATTCCGGAATAGACCGTGAACGGCGGGCCGGTAGTCAGCGTGGTGATATTCAGAAATTGCCAGCCTGCGGTGAGTTTGCTATTCAACGGTTCCAGCAATCGCATCCTGTCAAAGGGCAGCGACTGAATTAGACTCAGAGTGAACGCGTGGGTCACATCAAAGGTGGAGGGACCTTTGTCGGCCGGTTGTTCGAGCGGATTTTGCGGAGCGGTCTGCAGGATTGCGGTTCCATTCGGAGGAAGTCCGCCGAGGACGGTGCTGGTGTCATCCAGCGATTTCGAAAAGGTGTAGCTGGCCTGCAAGCTCAGTCCCACCCGTGAATAATTCTGGCTAAAGCTGCTCTGCAGCGAGTGATACGTAGAGTGAGCGTTGGTGGTCATGATCAACTGTGGACCAAACCCTCCAATCGCATGTCCCGCGGAATTGAATTGAGTGTACGGAGCGAAGGCCGGGTCAGCCCCGTTAAAGCCATTCGGGAAGAATACATTGGCCAGGTGCACGCCGGCGGTGGCCACATACGCCGCGGTAATTTTCGCGAATCCGAAGTCGTGATCGATGCCCACGGTGTACGTGCCGATGTAGCCGTTGCGAAAATGTTTGTCGATGACTCCCAGGGTGAACAACTGCACTTCGTTGCCAGGGGTCACCGCCGCGAGGTCATTTTGGAAGCGTTGCAAATCGACCTGAGTGTTCGGCGGCACTTTGGACGAGTCCCCCGAAGGAAAAAGGGGTTGGCCGGAGACAGCAAATGCTTCGGGCAGGGCCAGCGGCACCGCGGTGTTATGAAAGGGAACCGACACGTCCGGCAACGCCGTAATTATCGGCTGAAAGTTCAGCGGAAAACTTCCCGTTACAAAGTTGTCCTGCCACAAATTCGGAAGCAACGTGGTGATTGCGCCACCAGCATGGAACGTGGTGCGCGTAGTAAGCGCGTAGTCGATGGAAAGACGCGGAGCCCAACCGGTCAAATCCAGAGGGTAGATCGGCTGTGGGTTGTACACCAGAATCTCGTGCCCGCCGGGCGTCAGGAACGGCACCGGACGGCCGTTATCGTCGACGGGATAGGCGATCGAAGTGCGGTGTTTCGATTCCTTGATGCGGGTGTTGAGATCGAAACGCAAGCCGTAGCTGATGTTCCATCGGGTGGTGATTTTCCAGTTGTCCTGGAAATAAAAATTGTAAGCCTCGCGCCGCACGGAGGCTTCGTCAAACTTGTCGCCTCCGGGCGTGGGTTTGGCCAGCGCGGTGATGGAATACGAGTAGGGCGTGGCGGTGAGTAAACCAGTCAGCGCGTCAGGAAGCGGATCGCCTGGTTGAATGTCATGCCCACCGCTTGCGGAAGGAATGAAAACGGGTGAGTACGCTGTGCCATTCCCAAAAGAATAAACGCCGTTAGGGTTGGTCCCGAAGATGGTGGCGTCTTTGTTCCAGCGAATCTCCGCGCCCCACTTGAAGGCGTGCGATCCCCGCGTGTGGCTCAAGTCATATTTGAATTGATAGAGGTTGCCAAAAGAGCCAAAGATGGAGCCATCCGCAGAGCTGAAACTGGCATATAGGCTGTCTCCAAAAGCGAGAGCCGGGTCGGTTCGATCGGTAGTGGGAAAAAAGGGCGTGCTGCGAATGTAGCTGAAGGAAGTAGTGAAACTAACCCGCGGGGAGATGGTTCTCGCGTATTTGACGATGGCATTGCGTTGGTGGTCGAAAAAATTGACGCCAAAGTGTGGATCGATCGCGGTCTGGTCGGGGTTGGTGACTGGGCCGTCGATTTGATTGAGGCTGAAGCGCGTGAGCAGTGAAGCCCTTTCGGACAAGCGATGGTCGATCCGCACGGAAAATTGGTCGTAGTTCGTGACTACCTTGGAAGAAGCGGCGTACGTGCGCGTGCCGTACGGCCCTTGCGGATCATTGGGCAACGGATAGCGAGCCAGGAGTGGCGCGATTTCTGCATTGATCGGAACAAACAGAGTGTCCCCGGGAAATGAGGTAGTGTCGATGCCTCGCCGTTCCGCTGCCGTGGGCACAGGAAAGACTTGGGTGGTGCCCATCACCTGGCGAAAACCCTGATAGTCCCCGAAGTAATATGTTTTGCCACGGCCGTCGTAGATCTTCGGAAAAAATATCGGACCGCCATTGGTTAGCCCGAATTCATTTCGCGCGAACGGCGGGATCCGCCGCGGATCGAGATCGTTTTTGTGATCAAAAAAATTTCTCGCGTCAAAGGCCGCGTTACGCACGAATTCAAACGCACTGCCATGCACCTTATCGGTTCCGGACTTGGTGATGACGTTATTGAAGCCGGCAGCGCCATGTCCGATTTCGGCGGGCATCACGCCGGAACTGGACTGCACCTCTTGAATCGCGTCCACATTGAAGTTGGCAAAGGTTGCGCCGCCCAATTCTGAGTCGGTGGTGTCGCCGCCATCGATGGCGAAGACCGAGGTGACCCCGCGCTGGCCATTGACCGCGAACTGTTGGGTGAAATTGGCGGCTCCATTGGTATCCGTCATCGTGCCGGCGGCCAGCAGCAGAAGTTTGCTGAAGTCGCGCTCGTTCAACGGTAGACTGGAGACTTTTTCTATGGACAGATGCTCGCCGCCCGTTCCGGCGGACGCAGATCCTGTGGCGCCTGCTATGATGCGCAGGTCTCCGCCTTGCAAGGACAATTCGATGACGGAAGTTGCCGCGAAACTTTCATCAATGAAAACTGGATTGGAGGTTTGCCACGTTTTGCCGTTCTGCGTGACGGTAAGCTGATAATTTCCTACGGCAATGTCTCCAAAATGAAATTCGCCGTGCTCGGAACCCGTGACCGAATACGTATTTTTGCCGGAGGTTGACTGCAGACGGATCGTCGCGCCGCCGACAAGATTTCCCGAGATGTCTCTCAGGGTACCGTTCCAAGGCGGCGTCGCTTTAGAAAATACCGCCATCATCAGCAGCAGTCCGCAGAGGCAAAGTGGGCGCAACGAGCTTAAGATTTCGGGGGACACTGCGGCGGATTATACTAAATAGCGCGAGCCGCAAATCCGCTGTCGTCTGGCAAGTTTCGAGCCTGTCGACCGCGCCAATCACAAAATGCAGCGCAGCAGAGACCCGCTGTGCGCGGCCCTTGACCAAGCTTCCCGTTTCAGACACCATGCGCGAATGAAAATTCGTACTCTGTTTGTTCCCACGCTTCTGGGCATTTCTTGCTTGCTGCCGGGTCTGGGCGATGCTCAATCCAAACGCCCCATCACAATTGACGATCTCTATCGCATGCAGGATGTGTCCAATCCGCAGTGTTCGCCCGACGGGAAATGGATCGCCTATACCGTAACGACCGTCGATCGTGAAGCCGACAAGCGCCGCACTTCGATCTGGATGATCAATTGGGAGGGCACTCGAACAGTACAACTCACCACCGTCGCGGAGGGCGGGACGCCGCGCTGGAGTCCCGACGGAAACTATCTAGCCTTTCTTTCGGCGCGTCCGGCGGGGGCCAAGAGGCAAATCTGGTTGCTGGATCGCTTGGGCGGCGAAGCACGCCAGTTGACCGATGTGAAAGGTGAAATCAATTCGTACGCGTGGTCCCCGGATGCCAGCCGCATCGTCATCGAAATGAGTCCAGGTGATGAGGAACCAATCACCGCGAATCCGACAGCCGCGCAAGCCACCAATCCTTCCAAAGTGCCCAAGCCCATCGTCATAGGCCGCTATCATTTTAAGCAGGACGTAGAAGGCTATCTCACCGCCACTTCACGCGGCCAACTCTATCTTTTTACCCTGAAGACCAAAAAATTAGAGGCGCTCACTAGCGACAAGAATTTTGAAGATAGCGACCCGGTGTGGTCCCCCGACGGCTCACGCATCGCGTTCGTTAGCAATCACGAAAAGGAGCCAGACCAAAGCGGCACAGACGATATTTTTATTATGGAAGCGCGGCCTGGCGCAACGCCTTCCAAATTAGCATCGGCATTTTCCCCCAGCGGCCAACATCTGGCTTGGAGTCCCGACGGCAAGCTGATCGCGTTTCTGCAGGGCTCGGAGCCGAAGTACGACGCATATAAGCAGAACGCTCTGACCGTAGTTCCGGTAGGTGGCGGCTCGCCGAGCGTCCTCGGCGAAAAAGTCGACCGCGGCGTATCGTCGCCGGAATTTACTAGGGATAGTTCGGCAGTGACGTTTCTTGTCGCCGATGATCGCCACGAATATCCCGCAAAGATTTCCGTGAATGGCGGCGCCTTCGAACATCTGTCCGATTCTGCGTTTGTGATCGCCAAACAGTCCAGCGCCGGCGGCCACACCGCAGTACTGGCTTCCAACGACAAAATGGCGCCGGAGATTTTTGCTCTGGAAGCCGGCAAACTACGCAAACTGACCTCCCACAACGACGCGCTCCTCTCCGAATTGCAACTCGGTGCGGTGGAAGACATCACGTTCAAGAGCAATGACGGTACAGAGATTCACGGCATGATGATCAAGCCGCCCTCTTTTGACTCCTCCAAAAAATATCCGACGCTGCTGTGGATTCACGGAGGTCCCAACGGGCAGGACGATCACAGCCTGCCGTTCAACACCTATCCGCTTCAACTTGAGCGCCAGCTTTTTGCGGCCCATGGCTACGTAGTGCTGGCCATCAACTACCGTGGCAGCAGCGGCCGCGGCGCGGAATTCACGCGAGGGATTTTTGCCGACTGGGGCAACAAAGAAGTGGCCGATCTGTTAGCAGGCGTGGATTACGCCGTTGCCAGCGGCGTGGCCGATCCTCAGCGACTCGGCATTGGTGGCTGGAGTTACGGCGGAATGCTCACCGATTACACCATAGCGTCCGACCCCCGCTTCAAGGCGGCCATTAGCGGCGCGGGGCTGGCCAATGCGTTGGCGCTTTTTGGCACCGACCAATACATCCTGCAGTACAACAACGAACTCGGGCCGCCGTGGAAATCGCCCCAAGCCTGGATGAAAGTCTCCTATCCATTTTTCCACGCCGACCGGATCAAAACGCCGACATTATTCATGGGCGGGCAAAGTGACTTCAACGTGCCGATTATCGGCAGCGAACAGATGTACCAGGCGTTGCGCACTCTCGGTGTCCCTACCGAACTCGTCATCTATCCGGAGCAATTTCACCTGTTCACGCGACCAAGCTACATTCATGACCGCATGCAGCGCTACTTCGTGTGGTTCGATAAATATTTGAAGCCACAGGATTAGAGGCGAGGCGTACTCCAGAGGCGAGCGTAGAACGCATCCGAGTTCCATACGGAGAATGACCGGAAGATCGGCGGAAATTGCGCCGTAGTTCAACGAACAGCGGGCTTATTGCGAGGGCTTCCGCGAAACTTCAGGGGCTACATAATTCACTGTCCGCGTGGGGGCGACTGTAGCCTTCGGAGTCTTTTTCTTGGGCTTCTTCACTTCTCGCCGGCGTGAGTCTTTGTTTCCCATACATTTGATAATGTCATACTGGCGCGAACTCCCCAATACTTCAAGTGCGCGACTCCGCCCATCTGGCATCTCAATTCGTTCGTTGACGGATTCGCCGCTCAACTCGTATAATCAGTGTTTGTCTTTAGAGGGCGGAGGCTTATGTACGCAGTCATCAAAACCGGGGGCAAGCAGTATCGCGTCGCTCCGGGCGATACCATTCGAATTGAGCGGGTTGGCGGCGAAGTCGGAGAAGCCGTGACGTTCGGGTCGGTTTTGGCGGTGCATACCGAAGATAAGAAGGTTCTTTCCGGTTCGCACGCTTCCAAGGCCAAAGTGACCGGCAAGATCGTGCAACAGGGCCGCTCCAAAAAGATTACCGTTTTGAAGTTCAAAAAGGGCAACCAGTACAAGATTTCCCGCGGGCATCGCCAGAACTACACGGCGGTACAAGTCAGCGATATTTCGCTCTAACAGCGCGAACTTTGGAACGCGGTAACGACTCACTTCTCAAAAGGAATTCATCATGGCACATAAGAAGGGCGGCGGATCCTCTACCAACGGCCGCGATTCACACGGCCAGCGACTCGGCGTAAAGCGTTTCGGGGGCGAGCACGTCAATGCCGGGACCATCCTCATCCGTCAACGCGGCACGAAGCATCAGGCCGGTGTTAACGTCGGGCAAGGCAAGGATGACACGCTCTTCGCGTTGGTCACCGGAATCGTAAGCTTTGAGGATAAGGGCCGTCACGGACGGTTCATCAACGTGAAGGCCGAAGAAGCCAAATCCGTCGCGAGCTGAAGGTACCGGCGGTATGAACTCAGGCGGACTTCGGTCTGCGATTTTCTTGCGGTCCCGGTTAGCCGGGACCGTTTTGTTTTTGCAACTGTTCTCGCGATTAATGCAAAGGATTCTTCTTGTTCGCTGATGAAGCAAAAATATTCGTAAAGGGCGGTCACGGCGGCAACGGCTGCGTGGCCTTTCGCCGCGAAAAATATGTGCCGCGCGGCGGGCCTTCCGGCGGCGACGGCGGCAACGGCGGCAGCATCTTCATGGAAGCCAACATCAACGACAATACTTTGTTGCGCTACCGGTACAATCGAGAATTTAAGGCGGATCGTGGCCGCCACGGCGAAGGTTCGAACTGTTCCGGAATCACGGGCGATGACATGGTTCTGCTGGTGCCGGTTGGCACCGTGATATTTGACGCGCAAACCGGGGAGACCATCGCCGACCTCGCCATTCCCGGCCAGCGCATTCTTGTTGCCCATGGTGGGCACGGCGGCCGCGGCAATCAACACTTCGCCAAGCCCTGGCACCAGGCTCCGCGCGAACATGAAGAGGGCCGCCCGGGCGAAGAGCGGCATCTTCGTTTGGAATTGAAGCTTCTAGCCGATGTTGGACTGGTAGGATTCCCTAACGCCGGAAAGTCCACCTTGATCTCCGTAATCTCCGCGGCCCGCCCGAAGATTGCAAATTATCCTTTCACAACGCTGGAGCCCAATCTGGGTGTCGTGAATGCCGACGGTGGTACGGGAGCCCACGGCACGGAACTGGGCCGCACTTTCGTTGTCGCCGATCTGCCCGGCTTGATTGAAGGCGCGCATGAAGGCGCTGGCCTGGGGATGCGTTTCTTACGTCATGTGGAGCGTACTCGTTTACTGGTGCACCTGATCGACACCAGTGACGCCAATATTGACGACCCAGTACGTTCTTACGAAATCATTTCCGGGGAGCTCAGCGCTTTCAGCGAGAGCCTAACCAAGAAGCCCTTGATCGTAGTGGCCACCAAGGTGGATGCCACCACCGACCGCACGCGACTCCACGCCTTGCATGATTTCTGTCGCGAAAATCATCTTGAATTTCATGCCATTTCCGCCGCCACCGGCGAAGGCGTGAAAGAATTGGTCCGTTCTGTCGCCGACGCCCTCGACAAAATCCCGCGCGCCGCGCCGGACTCCGAATCTCACGACGAGTTGCTTCCAGCGCCGGTGCAAAATCGCCTGGAAACTGAGCCGACTCTTCCGCTGGTTAGCGGGGAAGAAGATTCATGAGAGAATCTCTGTATTGCTTCAGCCCGCTAACGCGGCTGGTTACTTCACTTTCGGAGAAGCATTGACCACCGCGCAAGCTCACCGTACCGCTGCCAGACACCATCCCCGCCGCATCGCGGTTTTCGGCGGCTCCTTCGATCCCATTCATAATGGTCACCTGGCCATCGCCCGCGCCGCGGATCGCCGTTTCAATTTCGACGAGATTCATTTTATTGCGGCCAGCCGGCCGCCGCACAAATTGAAGCAGCATCTTGCGCCGTTTCCACACCGCTTTGCCATGGTTTCGCTGGCATGCACCGAGCATCCGCATTTCGTGCCTTCGCTCGCAGAAGCCGGAGAAGACTTCAGCGGTTCTCAATTGCATTATTCGGTCGATACCGTTCGTTATTTTCGCCACGCCTATAACGGTCACGGCGATCGCGTCTTTTTTATCATCGGCGCCGATGCGTTTCTCGATATTCCGATGTGGAAGGAATACGAGACGCTATTGGGCCTGTGCGATTTCATCGTCGCGAATCGCCCGGGCATCCGGCCAGAGGCGTTGCGGCTGGTTATTCCGCCCGACCTGATTGCCCGGCCGGACGTTAAAAAAGAAACGGAAGCCGCACATCCTTCGCAGGTGGTGGCGCACCTCCACCGTAGCACGGTGTACTTGTTGGAAAATGTTAGCAGCGAAGTTTCCGCTACCGATATTCGGCGCCGAGCTCATCGCGGGCAATCGATCCACGGTCTGGTGGCCGCGCGCGTCGAGGAATATGTTTTGAAACAGGGTTTATACCAGTGAATCGAGAATCCTTCCCCAAAGCAGTGCAGATTGTCGTCGCCGCCGCGCAAGAAAAAAAAGCAGGCGCGATTACTGTTCTCGACCTCAGCGGCCTGGGCGCGTTCACGCAGTACTTTGTCATCTGCACGGGCTACAGCTCGCCGCAAGTGCAGGCGATCTGCGGCGAAATCGAAGAGCAGTTGCACAAACAGCTGCAGCGCTCGCCGGCGCATCGCGAAGGGCAACGTTCCGCGGAGTGGGCCTTGCTGGATTTTGGAAGTTTCATCGTTCACGTGTTCAGCGAACAGGCTCGCCGCTACTACGATCTGGAACGCTTGTGGCGTTCCGCGCCGAAACTGGAAGTTCCGGATGAGGCCGCGGGGGCCGACCGCGTTCATCGCTCCCAGCGTTCCAGCCATTTTTCGGACGAAGCTATTTCGTCATGAAGCCACGCTCAGGCATGCTCGCCGGCTCCCAAAAAATCGCCTCACGTTAAAACATGCGCTTGCGCCTTATCATGATCGGCAAAACGCGCCGGCCTGAGCTGCAATCCATCATCGACGATTATGTAAAGCGCATCGGCCGCTTCGTGCCGGTGGATGTCACCGAACTACGCGAAACCGAAGCGGTCCTCAAGAAATTCACCTTCGACCAGCCCTCCACCATCGTGCTGCTCGATGACCGCGGAAAATCGCTCGATTCGCAATCGTTCGCGAACTGGATCGGAGAACAGCGCGATCGCGGAACACGCCAGCTCACCTTCGTGTGCGGCGGCGCAGACGGCTTTCCGGAGGCGTTTCTCCGCCAAGCGCACCAGAAACTTTCGCTAAGCCCGATGACGTACTCGCACGAACTGGCCCGTGTTATGCTCACGGAGCAGCTCTACCGCGCTTTCGCCATTCTCTCCGGCAGCGCCTACCCAAAGTAGTTTGCGGATAAAGGCTCCAGCTATGTCGATTCGCGTGATCGCCGATGAGCATCAGCCGTCCGCTGCCATCGAAATTCCTCTGAGCAAGCCTCTTCCGGATTACGACCTGGAGCAGTTGGAGCAGCCCACTCCCCGGGACGTGGATTCTGTCCTGGTATCTCAGGGTTTTCGCGATCTGGTGGACGATGCTCGCGGCATATTGACCGATCTGCTGCAAGCGCCACCGCTCGAATTGGTGCAGCTTACCGGCGCGATTTGCCCTGGAGAGGATGAAGTGTACAGGCCCGGATTGTGGATCGTGCTGTCCGATCCGAACGCGAAGTCAAAAACGGCACTGCCTGCAGAGACACAGGAACGCATTCGGGGAATCGCCGAGGAGCTGGCGAAAAGTCTCCAGCTGGACTAGATAGCTCAGAGGATTGGAAAATCCGCGTCTTAGCGTGTGGCAGCCCGGATTCATCTTCGCAGCGAAATATCAAATAGGTTTGCATTCGAATGCCGGAAGAAAAAGGTTTACTCATCGTTTACACCGGGCCTGGAAAGGGCAAAACTACTTGCGCCCTGGGTACCGCGTTTCGCGCTGTCGGCCAGGGTCTGCGTGTCTTGATGGTGCAATTTATAAAAGGTTCCTGGCATTACGGAGAACTGGACGCTGCGAAAATGCTCGGCGACGACAAGTTCGAGATTCGCCCCATGGGACGAGGCTTCGTAAAAATCGGCGGCGCGGAAACGGACCCGGAGGACGTCAAGCTCGCGCAGGAGTGCTGGCAAGCCGGACGCGAAGCCATTTACAGCGGCAAGTATGACCTGGTCGTTCTCGACGAGATCAACTACACCATCAGCTACAAAATGCTGGACGCTGGCGAAGTTGCCGAAGCGCTGAAGAATCGCCCCGAGCGCGTCCATGTCATTTGCACCGGGCGCAACGCTCATCCCCAACTCACCGAACTTGCCGACCTGGTTACCGAGATGCGCGAGGTGAAACACCCATACACGAAGGGTATACTTGCGCAGCGGGGAATCGACTACTAGTCACTGTTATGACCTGGTTTAAACGCGACAAAAAAGCCATCGAACAGACCACGCCGCCCGAAGAGCGCCGGGTACGCACCGAAGGTCTGTGGGTCAAGTGTGAATCCTGTCGAACCATCGTCTTTCGCAACGATCTCGAAGCCAATCTGTACGTCTGCCCGAAGTGCCAATTCCATTTCAAAATGAACGCCCGGAAGCGACTGGAAACGCTCCTCGACGGCCGCTACTCCGAGCATGACGCCGGCATGACCTCCACTGATCCCCTGAATTTCACCGATACCAAGCCCTACGCCGGGCGGCTCAAGGAAGCGCGCAAGAAACTGGGAATGAATGACGCGGTGATCACTGCCGAGGGCCAACTCAATGGCCGGCCCGTGGTTTGCTGCGCCATGGAATTCGGATTTATCGGCGGTTCGATGGGCGCGGTGGTGGGCGAAAAAGTCACGCGAGGCATCGAGCTGGCCGTGGAAACTCGCCAACCCTTCATTGCCGTTTCCTGCTCCGGTGGCGCACGTATGATGGAAGGAACCATCAGCTTGATGCAGCTCGCCAAAGTTTCCGCAGCGCTCGCGAAACTCGACGATGCGCGCGTTCCGTACATTTCACTGCTCACAGATCCGACTACCGGGGGCGTCACCGCCAGCTTCGCGATGCTCGGTGACCTGAATATCGCCGAGCCCGGCGCCCTCATCGGCTTTGCCGGACCGCGCGTGATCGAACAAACGATTGGGCAGAAATTGCCGGAAGGTTTTCAGAAGTCAGAATTTCTATTGGAGCACGGTTTCCTCGACGCTATCGTCCCGCGAAAAGATCTCAAGTCCTTTATCAGCACTTCGCTCGATTTGTTGTTTAGCTGAATGCCGGCCGTTTACATGGATTACACCGCAACGGTGAACTATCTTCTTTCTCTCGGCCGGGAGTTGGCCGCCCCTACCCAGGCAGCCGCCGCCAAATTTAATCTGGAAAATATCGTGACACTTGATGAGCGGCTCGGTCATCCCAGCCGCGCTTATCCCAGCGCGCATATCGCCGGCACCAACGGCAAAGGATCCACTGCCGCGTTTCTGGAATCCATTCTGCGCCATGCCGGTATGCGAACCGGGCTGAACACTTCGCCGCACCTTGAGCGCATCAACGAACGCATTCGCGTGGAAGGCCGGGAAATCAGCGATGAGGAATTTGCGGAGGTTTTTACTCATATCTACAGCGTGATTGAGGAACTTCTCGCAGACGGAAAACTTCGCGCGCATCCGACCTATTTCGAGTGCGTCACGGCCATGGCCTTTGAATACTTCGCGAGAAAGCGCGTCGAGTTTGCGATTTTTGAGGTCGGTCTCGGCGGCCGTCTCGACGCCACAAACATTCTCATTCCCAACGTCACCGTGATCACCCGTATCGGCTTCGACCACGAGAATTTTCTCGGTCATTCGATTCAGGAGATTGCCGCCGAGAAAGCGGGCATTTTGAAACCTGGCGTTCCGGCGATAGTCGCTCCGCAACCCGCAGAAGCTCGTGAGGTCATTCTTAAACGCGCCAAAGCTCTCGAATGCCCGGTGTTCGAAACCAACGCGGCGTTTAACATTCAAGAAAGATCGACCGTAACGAGTAGGTCTTCGGAAGAAAACATCGCAGGAGAACAATCGGCCGGTCGTCTCGGGGCGAAGGTTCAACAGAGAAGCACTGGCTGGTCGCTTGATATTTTGCCGTCGTTGCCTGGGCGTTTCCAATTGCAGAACGCGGTAAACGCCATTGCGGCCGTCCGGTATCTGATGTTGCAAGGATTTCGAGCGACGGATGAATCCATCTCGACCGGTATTGCTGAGACTATCTGGCCGGGACGGCTGGAGAAATTGCAATCTAACCCCGATATTTATCTGGACGGCGCCCACAACCCGTCCGCAGCACAGGAATTAGCGACTTTCCTGACAGAAAATTTCTCAGGGCGAAAGATTTGGTTGATTTATGGTGCCCTCCGCGATAAGTCCGTCGACGAAGTCGCGGGCTGGCTTTTTCCATTAGCGGACGAGGTCATCATCACCGAGCCGCGCACGCCACGCGCGATTTCCGCTCCGCAATTGGCGGACATAACCAATTACCACGCGCGAAGGGTGGTGGTCATCCCTCACGCTGAGTCCGCCTTCGACCATGCGCTCGGCAACGCGGCGCTGGACGATGTCATCTGTATTACTGGTTCGCTTTATCTTGTCGGACAGTTACGGGCCCATTGGAAGACGCGCACAAAGGTCGCGGCCGGCTCCAAAACACCGTAGAATAGCCGCTTCGCCCAGTTCCTATTGATGCGCGTTTACCACGGCGGAACGCGGCGAATCACCTAGTGGCGGGACAAGAC
>DATCOK010000372.1:0-3194 GCA_036564765.1 Candidatus Acidiferrum sp.
GCGCTAGACTTCGCGCCATTCGTCGCCGGGGTACTCGACAGCGTCATGGGCGCCACGCCAAGAAACTCGCAGACCAGCGCCATGGTGTTGGCAGTGAACTGTCCGCCACAAGCGCCCGCGCCAGGACAGGCCGCCCCTTCAAGCGCCGTTAAGCGCGCTTGGCTCATTTCACCGCGGTTGAACGTGCCCACTGCTTCAAAAACGTCCTGAATGGTTACCGAATGCCCTTCAAACTGACCCGGCGCAATCGAGCCGCCGTACAAAATCAGCCCTGGAATATTCAGGCGAGCCAAGGCCATGATTCCGCCCGGAATGGTTTTGTCGCAGCCCACCAGCACGATCAACGCATCAAACAGATTGCCGCGGGTCACCAGTTCGATGGAATCGGCAATCACTTCGCGGCTGATCAGCGAAGCGCGCATCCCTTCCGTGCCCATGGTGATCCCGTCGGAAATCGAGACCGTGTTGAACTCAAGCGGCACCGCGCCCGCCGCACGAATACCTTCCTTGACGCTCTTGGCCAGCTCGCGCAAGTGATAGTTGCACGGGCCGATTTCAATCCAGGTGTTGGCCACGCCTATTAGCGGCTTCTTGAAGTCGTTGTCGTCCATGCCGGAGGCGCGCAGCATGGCCCGGGCTGGAGAGCGGTTGGCGCCGTCCACCAATGTGTGACTGCGAGGGCGGGGAAGCGGTTCAGTCACTCGAATTCTTTCTCCGATTTATCTGCGACGGCCATTGCTGCACGAAATTCGAGCAGGCCAATGTCGAGCATACTGCATGCACACCAGGATTGCCGTGTGAAAAGAGCATGAGCGAAGCGCGGCCATATTTCCAATTAATACTTTTGCAGTTAAAGATTAAAACCATTTATACACCGAATTCCCGTTTTCGGCACTCTTACTGGTGAAGGCATCCAGCCTGCCTCCGTTCGCATCTTTAACAACATCTCTTCAGCCCATGGCTCTTTGCCGTTTTGAGGTTTTTCGGACCATGATTCTGAGCACCGATGTCTTCGTGATTGGCGGCGGGCCCGCGGGGCTGGCCGCGGCGATTGCCGCGCGTCAGAAGGGTTTCACGGTAATGGTGGCCGATGGCAGCAAACCGCCCATCGACAAACCGTGCGGCGAAGGCTTGATGCCCGACGCCATCGCAGCTTTGGAGGAACTGGGCGTACACGTCACCGTGAGCGACGGCTATCCGTTGCGCGGAATAAACTTCGTTGACGCGCATTCTTCCGCCACTTCGACTTTTCCAATTGGACCAGGAGTGGGTGTGCGCCGCACCATTCTGCACGCCAAAATGTTGGAGCGTGCCTCGGCCCTCGGCGTGAAATTTCTGTGGCAAACACCGGTGGTGGGCATAGACGCCCACAATATTAAGTTGGCCGCTGGCGGCTCCGTCAACGCTCGATGGATCGTCGGAGCGGATGGTGGCCAATCTCGCGTAAGGCGCTGGGCGGGTTTGGAGGGGTCCGAGCGGCACGATTCGCGGTTCGCCTGCCGGGCGCACTTTGCAGTGGGGCCTTGGTCGGATGTGGTGGAAATTTACTGGGCGGATCATTCGCAAGCGTACGTGACGCCGGTATCGGCAACGGAGGTTTGTGTGGTTATCGCCTGCGAAAACTCCAGATTGGAACTGCGCTCCGCACTGCGGCAATTTCCAGAGCTCGAAAAACGACTAGCAACCGTTGCGCTGTCTCGTCCGCATCGCGGCACCATCACCACCATGCGCAACTTGTCGCAGGTATGTCGTGGCAACGTCGCGTTGATCGGCGATGCCTCGGGCAGCGTGGATGCCATCACCGGCGAAGGCCTAAGCTTGAGTTTTCAGCAAGCCCGTGCGCTTTCCGAGGCCATGGCGGCGGATGATTTGTCAAAGTATCAAAAGGCACATCGTTCACTGGCTCGACGCCCGACGTTCATGGCGCGTCTACTGCTCCTGCTCGATGGCCGCCCACGTTTGCGGCGCAGGACTTTGAGTGCCTTCGCCCAACATCCTGAAATGTTTTCGAGACTCACTTCTATTCATGTAGGCGAGACCTCGCCGGCGCACTTTGTAGCAACGGGCGCTATGCTGGGCTGGCATTTCCTGGCGGCCTAACATCAAAAGGATAAAAATGACGCGTGCGAGCAGCTGTGCGGCAGCTATTTTATTGTGGGCCTGCGCTTCATTCGCGCAAGCTCCCGCGCCGGCCCCCACAGCGCATCCCGCCGCCGTCCAGGGTCCGGTTGTCCTGACCGTCGATCCCGCGCAAAGTACCGTCCACTGGAGCGTGGAGTCCAGCTTGCACACGGTGCATGGAACCTTCCAGGTCAAGCGCGGCAGCGTCACCATCGATCCGGCCACGGGCAAGGCCAAAGGTGAAATCGTGGTGGACGCCACCACCGGCCAAAGCGGCAACGACTCTCGTGACCGCCGGATGCACAAGGAAATTCTCGAGAGCGGCCAGTACGCGGAAGTAATATTTCGTCCGGATCACGTCGACGGAACCGTCGCCGCGCAGGGCAACAGCGATCTCAAACTGCACGGTGTTTTCACCCTGCATGGCAGCGATCACGATTTCACCGCGCCGGCACAGGCACAGCTCAACTCCAATCGATGGAAGGGCTCGGCCGTTTTCACTGTTCCTTACATCGAATGGAAGCTGAAGAACCCCAGCAATTTCCTATTGAAGGTGAAACCAGAAGTAGAAATACACATCGATCTAGCCGGCTCGCTGACCCCTGCCGCGAAATAAGCGAAGGTAATCTGGAGTTTTTTGAAGACTAGAGCGTTCCGATGCGTTTACGCCCGGCGTTGCCCGTCGACCTTGCCGCCCACCGAAGTCAGTTCCCGCATTTGCATGGTGTAAATTGGCGCGCGCAGCCAGCGAAGCGCCGGAGCGAGAACCGTCGCGGAATCTCTCAGCACGCTGTGCCGGGCGCGCACGAGAATGCCCACCGTCAGGCACAGAGATAAAATCGACAGCATGAATGAAGTGAAGGTGAGGGTTACCAACGCCGGGTGTTCCCAGCCCTGCTCAGGGTTAATCGCGAGCCCGAGGAGATACAGCATCACCGAGAGTCCAAAAGCGCCAAATAAATTACGGCCGTAAGTGTCGGGGCGGAAGTTGGCAAAAACCCAGTTGCGAGCTTCAGTCGCTCGCTGGCCGGTATTGCTGCGGGCAGCCGCAAAATAGGACCGCAGTATAGGAC
>DATCOK010000373.1:0-6621 GCA_036564765.1 Candidatus Acidiferrum sp.
GTATAAGAGACAGGTTCTGGCAGCGTCAGCGAAGTAACCTCCATCGCT
This sequence comes from Candidatus Acidiferrum sp., assembly GCA_036564765.1. Classification (GTDB taxonomy): domain Bacteria; phylum Acidobacteriota; class Terriglobia; order Acidiferrales; family UBA7541; genus Acidiferrum. Next base: position 49 of record DATCOK010000373.1, read on the forward strand.
GCTGACGGTGCCTCTCTGGAGGCTTGGAATTTGCATCCGGCTCGGGCCAACGGCATGGCGGTGATCCTGTTTCATGGGGTCAGCGACAATCGCATGGGCATGATGGGCTATGCCGAGATTTTTCTTCGCCACGGCTACGATGTACTGATGCCAGACGCACGCGCAAATGGAGCGAGCGGCGGCGCATTGGCGACCTATGGATTGAAAGAGGCGGATGACATCCATCGTTGGGTCGATTGGCTGCACGGGCACGAACACCCTACGTGTGTTTACGGCTTTGCCGAATCGATGGGGGCAGCAGAGTTGCTGCAATCGCTCCTAGTCGAAACGCGCTTTTGCGCGGTGGTGGCAGAATCGCCGTTTTCGAGTTTTCGCGAAGTTGGCTATGACCGCATCGGACAATTTTTCGGTACTGGAGCCTGGCTTGGTCGTACTTTGCTGCGGCCGGTGTTGGAGATAGCGTTCCTGCGGGCGAAGTGGAAGTACGGGCTCGATTTTGAACAGGCGGCGCCAGCTAGAGCGGTGGCCATCACGCCAACGCCCACTTTATTGATCCACGGTGTCGTGGACCGCAATATTCCTGTGCGGCACTCGAGAGCCATGGCCGCGAGCAATCACGACGTGGTGCTCTGGGAAGTTCCCGGCGCGGATCACTGCGGGGCGATTGGAACGGCGCCCGTAGAATTAGAGCGGCGCGTCATCGAGTGGTTTGAAGCACACGAAAATGGCGCGCGTCAAAAAACTGCTTACCCACACTCGCCAGCGTCATAGTTCGCGGAGGGCTTGGGCTACGGGGCGGCGGGCGGCGCGGACGGCAGGAAGCAAGCCGCCGATGAAACCCATTACGAGCGCGAACAAAATTCCCTTTACGAGCAGTTCGGGGGTGATTTTGAAGGCGAAAGCCAAGTGCGAGAAGGTCTGCAGGTTCATGGCGCCAGTGGTGAGGCCATTCAGCGGCAGAACCACGATGCAGCCGATAATGCCTCCGATCAGCGCGATGAATAAAGCCTCGAAGACGAAGGAAGTGACCACGGAAGAGGCGCCGAAACCGAGGGCGCGCATGGTGGCGATTTCGCGGCCACGCTCGGAAATGGCGGAGTACATGGTGTTGAGGGCGCCAAAGACAGCACCGATGGCCATGATGGAAGCTACGAGTCCGCCGAGGACAGTGATGAGCGTGGTGAGACGGGTAGATTGCTTGCTGTAGTAGGCGATTTCACGGGAGACCTCGACGTTGAGGCGTGGGTCGGAGGTCAACGCATCTTTAAATTGCTGGAAGGCGTCGGGCGAAACGAGATGCGCGGTGGCGGACTGGAAAAAGGTGTCGGGGCGATTGTAGGCGGGGCCCAGCAGGTGGCCGTCGGCCCAGATTTCGGAGTCGAAGGCGCTGCCGCCGGCGTCGAAGACACCTACAATTTTGAAGCGAACGTTTCCGAGGTTAATGGAATTGCCGAGGGTGAGGCCCTGGTAGGAAGTGTTGGCATTTTTGCCGACGACGATTTCCGCGAGGCCGGGTGTGAACATGCGGCCCTGCACTATTTTGATTTTGTTGCGGATTTCGAGGACGTTTTTGGAGACGCCGCGGCATTGGACGTTGGCGTCGGTGCCGGTAGAAATGAGCGGGATAGGCGCGATGAGCACCACTTCAGGAGTAACCAAGGGGGAGCCGTCAGCAGCGCGGGCGATGCCGGGAGCGTCTTGAATAATTTTGATGGCGTCGAGGGCGATGCCACCGGTCATTTCAGATGTAGCACCGGCGCGCATGATGATGGCGTTGTCGACGTCACCAGAGGAGACAAGTGTGGCTTTAAAACCGCGGGCAAGCGAGAGCATGGCCACGAAGACGCCGACCGTTCCCGCGATGCCGAGGACGGCGACGATGGCGGAGGTCCAGCGAGCTTTTACGCTGCGCACGTTGTAAATAATCGGGATGGGCAACTTAGACTCTCCTCAAGGCATCGACAACGCGCAGACGCATAGCGCCGATACCGGGTAGCAAGCCGCTGGCCACGCCAACGAAAACGGCAAAAGCCAGGCCAAGAGCCAGAACGGATGCGGACAACAGCAGCGGGGGGAGAAGCCCGTTGAGCGCGGCCCCCACCGCGGGAATCGCGAGAATGGCGAGGCCCAGACCGATTAGTCCGCCGATCAAAGCGATGACCAGCGCTTCGCTCAAAACGAAAATCAAGACGAAATAGTCGGGGAAGCCGATAGCTTTAAGCACCGCGAGTTCGCCGGTGCGTTCGCGGACGGAGATAGCCATGGTGTTGCCGGTGACGAGCAACAAGGTGAAGAACACCACGCCGCCGATGGTAAGGATGAGCAATTCTATGTTGCCGAGTTGCTTGGCGAAGCCGGCCGCAAATGCGGATTCGGTTTCCGTTTTGGTTTCGGTAGAAGAGTTGGCGAAACCTTTGTCGATGGCGGCGGCGACGCTGACGGAGTCATCGGGAGAGTCGAGCTTTACGACGTACCAGCCGGGTTGGTCCTTGATGACGGCGGGAATGTTTTCATCGAAATATTTCCATTGCAGCCAGAACTGACTTTCGTCTCCGCCGGGGTGATCGTTGGTGTAGATGCCGTCGAGATTGAACTCCCAGGTCTTGGTTGGCCCGTAAAGAGCGTTCTGGATGGGGATACGCTGGCCGACCTTCCAGTTAAAGCGTTTGGCAATAGTGGCACCGGCGATGGCACCCTGACGGTCCTGAAGGAAAGTTTTCCATTGATCATCGGGAACTTTCATTTCAGTCATAACCTGGCGCTGATTTTCGGGGTCGATGACGAATTGGGGAAAAAAATTCTTCTCATCCTGATAGACGCCGCCGAACCAGTTGTTATGGGTGACGTACTTGACGCCCTTGATTGCGGCAATCTTGTCGCGATAGGCGAGGGGAATGGTGTTGATGAGCCCAGCTCGATTGATGACCACGAGGCGGTCGGCGCCGGCGAGTTCGGTGCCGCGGCTGAAGGCGCTGCGGACAACAGCCAAAAAGGTGAAGAGGAAGAGCGCAACCGCGAAGGAGCCGACAGTAAGCAGCAGACGAACCTTTTTACGGAAAAGATTGGCGAAAATGAAGCGGCTGAACTTCACGCGGCGCCTCCTACCAGGGCGCTTTTGCGCTCGGCTTCGATGAGCACACCCTTTTCGAGGTGGAGGGTGGTGTGCGCCCGGGCGGCAACCACCGGGTCGTGGGTGACCATGAGCACGGTTTTTTTGTATTTGCCGACCAGCTCTTCGATGAGGGCCATGATTTCGTCGGCGCTTTTACGGTCCAGGTCGCCGGTGGGTTCATCGCAGAGCAGAAAGGTGGGGTCGGAGACTATGGCGCGCGCGATGGTCACGCGCTGTTCCTGTCCGCCGGAGAGCTGGCGGGGATAGTGATTCATGCGCTCAGAGAGACCGACGACGCTCAGAGCGGTCTCGACGTGCTTGCGGCGTTCCGATTTGGAGAGCTTGGTGAGCAACAGGGGCAACTCGACGTTTTGAAAGGCGGTGAGCACGGGGATGAGGTTGTACATCTGGAAAATGAAACCGACGTGCCGCGCGCGCCATTGGGTGAGCTTGCTGGCGGACATGCTGGTAACTTCGTCGCCGGCGACGGTGATGCTACCCGCGGAAGGGACGTCGAGGCCGCCGAGCAGATTGAGCAGGGTGGTTTTACCGGAGCCGCTGGGGCCCATAAACGCTACGAAGTCGGCTTGATCGACATCGAGATTCAACCCCTGCAAGACTTGAATAGCTTCGCCGCCGCGGCGGTAGGTCTTGTTGAGACCGCGGACACGGATGAGGCTGGGCGAATCGGAACGTCCGTCTACACGAATCATCGTTGTATGGCTCCTAGCGTTTTATTTCGACTGCCTGGCCGTCGTGCAGCACAGACGGGCTGTTTACTACGAGAGAGTCGCCGGGCAATACACCGGCCATAATGGCGACGTCGGTCCCACGATCGGTGCCGAGACTGACGGCGTGACGCTCGACTTTGCCGTCACGCAGCAAGAAGACGTACGAACTGCCGCCTTGCGTGTGGACGGCGGTTTTTGGCACGAAAGTTTTCGGCTCGGGACCTTTCGCTACGGGCTTTTCTTCGGCGAGGAAGGAAACTTTGACGCCCATGTCCGGAAGGATTCTGGGATCGAGCTTCAGGAACGAGATGCGTACTTTGACGGTAGCTTTCTGGCGATCGGCGGTCGGGATCACGGTACGCACTTTGCAGGGGATTTGCCAGTCGGGATAAGCGTCGAGAACGGCAGTCACCGGTTGATTGGGTTCGACGCGGGCGATGTAGTTTTCGTTGACGTCCACTTCGATTTCGTTGGAGTTCATGTCGACGATGGTCGCGATGCCGGTGCGGGTGAAGCCGCCGCCAGCTGAGATGGGCGAGACCATTTCACCGACTTGGGCGTCCTTGGAGACGACGATGCCGTCGAACGGAGCGCGAATGACGGTATTGTCCACGGCTTGCTGGGCTTCGCGGATTCTGGCCTCCGCTCCGGCGACTTGTCGCTTGGCCAGTGCGATTTTGGCATTGAGGCTCTCGGCGGCGGTGGAAGCGTTATCCAAAGCTTCCTGGGTTTGGACGCCGGCTTTTTGCAGTTGCTCGGCGCGGCCGAGTTGAATTTTGGCGTTCTTAAGTTGTACGACGTAATCAGTGATCGCGGCTTGCGCTGAATCGCGGTCGGCGTTGGCGGATTCGAGGGCGCGCTTGACGTCGGAGTCATCGAGCGTGGCGAGCAACTGGCCTTGCTTCACGTGGGTGCCTTCATCGAAGTAGACACCGGTGACGCGGCCGGTAATTTTTGCGGCGATGGTGGCGCGACGGCGAGGCGTGACATAGCCGCTGGCGTTCAGAAGAGACTGCCGTTCTCCGGCGTCGGCTTTGCCTGCGGTAATCACGTCGACGACGGGCTTCTGATTGCGAAAGGCGTAGGCTGCAACGGCGATTCCCGCGAGGATCAGAATGGCCAAAAACACCAAGCCGATGCGCTGGCCCGCACCGCCACCTCCCTTGCGGTGGTCATCACCGATGCGCAAGCTGCCGAGGTCGGGCTTGATCGATTGTGGTGCGGTGGTCATGAGCGGCGCTGCTCCTTCTTTCTGCGCAGCCTTCCTTAGTTATGGTTACGCATTGGCGGTGCGAAAGATTACCTGATGAAATATCGATTTTCTTGCGTTGCCGCGTATTGTATCGTGCTCCGGCGATTTTCGTAAACGCGTTTAGGCGGGTCGAATAAACTTTCTTCAATGAATATGGGGGCGCCCCAGCAGCGCACTTGACAGTAATCCACCATGGGACTATTAAGGACAGGTAACAGCTCTTTTGTGAAGTCCCGCTTCCGAGGTATCTTGTGCAGCCTACCCGCCGTGACTTCCTGAAATTAACAACCGCTGGTGGAGTGGCGGCAGCCGTTTTTGGGTTTGATCTGCAGCCGGCATACGCGGAGCTGCGCAACCTGAAGATCGCGCGGGCCAGTGAGACCCGCTCGACGTGCCCGTACTGTTCGGTGAGCTGCGGTGTGATCATCTACACCATCGGCGACCGCGCGAAGAACGTGACGCCGCAGGTGGTACACGTGGAAGGCGATCCGGATCATCCCATCAATCGCGGCACGCTGTGCCCCAAGGGTGCTTCGCTGCAACAGGATATTTTAAACGTGCGGAGAATTGTGAAACCGCAGGTGCGGCGGCCGGGTTCGGACCACTGGGAAGATATTTCGTGGGACACGGCGCTGAATGAGATCGCGCAGAAAGTCAAAAAAACTCGCGACGACAATTTCATCGGGAAGGATGCGCAGGGCCGAACGGTAAATCGCTGCGAGTCCATAGCGTGGACCGGCGGCTGTACGGATACGAATGAATTCAACTACCTGGTAGTAAAGACCATGCGCGCCCTGGGGGTCGTGCACCTGGAAAATCAGGCCAGAGTTTGACACGGCCCCACGGTCTCAAGTTTGGGACCAACGTTTGGCCGGGGCGCGATGACCAATGGCTGGGTCGATATAAAAAACACCGACATGATGCTGATCATGGGCGGGAATCCGGCGGAGAACCATCCTTGCGGATTCAAGTGGGCCATTGAGGCCAAGCGCAATCGCAACGCGAAGATGATCGTGATTGATCCGCGGTTTACGCGGACGGCTTCGGTTGCGGACCTGTTCGCGCAGATTCGCGCGGGGTCGGATATTGCGCTGCTGGGCGGACTGGTTCGGTACGCGATTGAAAACAACCGCATCGCGAAGGATTACCTGGTCAATTACACCAACGCGTCTTTCATCGTGAAAGACGGCTTCAAACTTCCCGAAGAGGACGGCGTTTTTTCCGGATTTGATGCGGGCAAGCAGACTTACGACCGGTCCACGTGGAATTACTCGGGAACCGGGGGGGCCCCGGTACACAACGCGGGTATGCAGACGGGGCAAGGTGGCATCTCGCCACCACTTCCGCCCATGCCAGAGAAGATTGACTTCGATACGACGCTACAGAATCCGCGTTGCGTGTATCAGCTGTTGGGCAAACACTATTCGCGCTACACGCCGGAGATGGTCGAGCGCATTACGGGCGTACCACGGGAGCAG
>DATCOK010000374.1:0-3858 GCA_036564765.1 Candidatus Acidiferrum sp.
GCCCACCAAGGGAAAGTGAAGCTAACCTTCGCCTACGGCGCCTTCATTCCCGATCCCGACAAGCTCTTCAACGCCGGCCTCGAAGGTAACGCCAGGCGCGCCATCGATTTTCTCGAAGGCGACCAGGTCAACGCCCCCGCGCTGAAGAATCTAGTCCGCGCCGCCATCGCCCACAATCAAAGCAAAAAGAAAAGCAAACCGGCCAAAGCCAGACGCGCGAAAGCACCACTGCGCAAGAATTAGCGGAATCGCACGAGCAAACAGCAGTCAGCACAGGCAAAAACGTGTCATTCCGAACTCGCCGGAGGCGGATGAGGAATCTGCTTCTCTTTGAGCCCGGCGCGACTCACTCTGCTAGCCACGGTCTCGCAATTTTCGCTTTGGCAGTTAAGAAAGCGGGCGTCTACTGAGCAGGCTTCGCCGCCACCACACCAAGGTCCGCGATATTATCGCCACTTTTCAGCGAAGGCACCGCGTTCACGTGCAACACCACCGCCGCTTCTGGCGCGCGTGGCTCCAGAATAACCGTCCCAAAATAGTCGGTAACGTACCCCAGCTTCATTCCCTTCTCTACGTACGTACCGCGCTTCACCAGCGGATACCAGATTCCCGGCCCCTCCGCGAGAATATCCACGGTCTTTTCCAGCCACACTGGATTTTCCACGTAGTGCGCTTCGCCCGGCAGCATTTTCAACGCGCGCATCGTGCTCAGCGTGCCGTTAACCAGCAAGGCCACATCGTCGCTCTCGACCGTGCCGGCGTATCCGGCTTCCACCACGATGGAGGGCTTCCCGCGCAGCGACGCGGTGTTATCGAGATAGCGGCTCGCGGCCAGGTCCGAAGTGCGGTCGCGCCAGATAATAATGTGGTCCAGCCCGAACGCCAGCACCATCTGCTTCGAAATGCGATCTTGCGATTCTTTACCCGTCGGTCCCCAATACGCGTAAGGCCGGAGACTCTCGTCGAGATCTCCGCCGTGGTAATCAATCAAATAGTCCGCACGGTCCACCACATTCTTTGTAATCAGAAAAGACGCACGCTCCGTTTGGGTCCCGTCCGCTTTCCCGGGATAAAAGCGGTTCATACTCTTGTTGTCGATCGGATTGACATGCGGGACTTTCTGCTCGAACGAAGCAATGTTGACCAGCGGCAGCAGGATGACCGTGCCGGAAATCTGCGCCGGATTCAGCTCCGCGATCAATTTCTCAACTGCAATAATCGAAACGTATTCCGTGCCGTGCGCGCCAGTCACCAGCGCCAGCACCGGACCAGCCTTCGCGCCATTCACCACCACCACCGGAATTTTTGTGCCGGGATCGACGCCGGCAGGTACGTCCAAGTATCCATTCGCCTTTTGACCAAGCGCGGCAGACGCGGTCCCTACCACGAACGGCTGTTGTGCCCAGGCGAAGAACAATGGAAACCCGGAAGCCAGCAACGCCAGCGAAAGGCGCGCATAAAGGAACATAAGCTCTCCTCAATAGTCAAAGCTGTTTCGTTGCAACGCGAGTGAGCATAACCCCCGCTCAACGGCCAGGCAATCTAGCGAACAACCCTGCCACCCAAATCAGCATTTTTCGGCTCTAATCGCGCGCGACTGCGCGACCGGGCCACCATCCTTTGAAGAAAAAGAGCCAGCAGAAGAATCACTGTGCTTGAGATAAACCAGCTCAGTGCGATCGCTAAAAAGAACCCGAAGGCCCCCTCGCCTTCATGAAAATTGATTGGGAAAATTCGGTTGACCAGCCAGCCCGGCACATCGACCACCCAGTTTAGAAAGGAAAACCTAAATGCCGCGAAAACCAGTGCCGCCCCGGCCCCGCTGGCGAGAATCACAAGCAAAATTCGTTTCACAGCCAATCCTCTCATGGCTTCCGATCCCTTCGTTGGCTGCGGTAGCCCGTCTCGATTGAGATCACCCTGTGGCGTAAATATTAGCCCGCAGTGGCCAGTCCAATATCCGTTTGTCGCCAAAAAGATTCGGGAACCGCCTGGCCTTCGTCTAGACTATCTTTCGAAACTTGCAGCAACCAGCCACCCGGGATGAAACATGTCGGACGATTTGAATCTGTCTCCCCGCACGCGCGCTGAAAACTTTATCCACCGTTTCGGGATGCAACTGCCAATTCTGCTCGCCCCCATGGCCGGAGCTTGCCCTCCATCACTGTCCATCGCGGTGGCCAACGCTGGCGGACTTGGCGCCTGCGGCGCGCTGCTTATGCAGCCGGACCAAATTAGAGTTTGGAGTGAGGAGTTTCGCCGCGGTAGCCAAGGAGGATTTCAGATGAATCTCTGGATCCCCGACCCGCCGCCGCTGCGCGACACCAAACTCGAAAGTCGCCAGCGCGAATTTCTCGCCAAGTGGGGACCGCCGGTCCCTCCAGAAGCCGGCGACGCCCAGCTTCCGGACTTCGACGCACAGTGCCAAGCTTTGCTCGCGGCTGCGCCGAACGCGATCTCTTCGATCATGGGCCTCTATCCCCCCGCGTTTATTTCGAAGATGAAAGCTCGCAATATTTTTTGGTTCGCCAACGCCACCACCGTCGCGGAAGCCAGAGCCGCCGAGCAAGCCGGCGCCGACGTTATCGTGGCGCAAGGCATGGAAGCTGGTGGCCATCGCGGCACGTTCGACGCAAGCACCGCCGAAGCGCAACTGGTTGGCCTGATGGCTCTGCTTCCGCAGATCGTCGACGCCGTGAATGTGCCGGTGGTCGCCACTGGCGGAATTGCCGATCCTCGCGGAATCGCCGCGGCGTTAATCCTGGGCGCCAGCGCGGTGCAGATCGGCACCGGCTTCTTGCGCACTCCCGAGGCGCGCATGCCCGCCGCTTACGCCGACACCCTGGCGCGTATTGAAGCGCACGAAACTTTGATCACCCGCAACTTCAGCGGCCGCCCTGGCCGCAGCGCCGCCACCGCCTATGTACGCGCTTCCAACGCTCCGGATGCCCCGCCTCCAGCGCCCTATCCAGTGCAACGCGGCCTCACCCGCGCCATGCGCGAAGCCGCCCAAAAAAATGGCGATGCCGATAGAATGCAACTTTGGGCCGGACAATCCGCCAAGCTCGCGCGCCAGGAACCTGCCGGCGAACTCTGCCGACATTTATGGGAAGAAGCGGCCCGCCTCCTTCCGCCGAGCTAACGAAAATTCCGTCCATCCAAATTGATGCCATACTTCTGGCGTCGCGACGAATCTAACTAACCGCCAACCCGGTCGCCAGCCCGATGCCCGCTTCCAAAAAAATCTCCAGCGCCCGTAAGACTTCGCCGGCGCTCGCCGACGTGGCCCTCCCGCCAGATGTTCAAGCGCCTCCCAAATCCGCCTTCGGAAAATTTTGCGCCAGCGGTCACCCGCTGGATAAGCCCGACAGTCACGAGGAAACTCGCCCGTGGTATCTCGTCATTTGGCTGACCGGCGTCGATTATTTCTCAACGCTTGGATATCAACCGGGCATTGCCTTGTTGGCCGCCGGGGCCCTCGCCGAACCCGCCACAGTCATCCTGGTTCTGGTCACCCTGTTCGGCGCCGTTCCCGTCTACGCCAAAGTTGCCGGCCTTTCCTACGCCGGGCAAGGTTCCATCGCTCTCCTCGAAAATCTCTTCTCCGGATGGAAGAGCAAAATTTTTGTGCTGGTACTGCTCGGTTTCGCCGGCACCGATTTCGTCATCACCATGACGCTTTCCGCCGCCGACGCTGCGCGCCATGCCATCGCCAATCCCTACCTGCATCCCTATCTCCATCATTCCCAACTTTTGCTGACCCTGGGATTGCTCGCGCTGCTGGCCGTGGTTTTCCTCATGGGCTTTCGCGAAGCCATCGGACTGGCTGCGGCCGTCGCCATCCCCTACATCCTGCTC
>DATCOK010000375.1:0-5425 GCA_036564765.1 Candidatus Acidiferrum sp.
CTATACACCTGCGTTCCCAGTTTGGACAGCCTCCAAGGTGTGAAGATCCAAACGATTGGCATTTACCTTGGGAGACTCTAGAATCATTTAGCGCAGGCGTGCCCCAATTCCCTTTCGGATGGCGACGTTCTGCGCCCAACACGGAGAATGCTCATTGCCGCAGCCGCCCCAGCAAAAAAATAGCGTCCGGGAGGAACCCAGCACGCTGACTGACAACAAGCATAACGCCGAAATCGACGCGCTGCTCAACGGGCGCCACACCGACCCGTTCGCGCTCCTCGGTCCGCATCCGGTACCCGGTGGCTGGGCCATTCGGTTTTTTCTCCCGTGGGCGCAAGAAGCCAGCATCACCATCGTTAGTGGCGGAGACGGCGCCGGACCAGCTGCGCGCAAAACCATAAAAATCGCGGACGCGGTGAAGTTGCGGCCAGACGGCTTCTTCGAAGCGCTATGGCCTTCCAATCAATCCGCGCCTCCAGCCCCGGGCAGCTACAAGATCCAGGGCCGCGATGACCGCGGCGAGAGCTTCGAAATCTACGATACCTACTCGTTCCCGTACTTCCTCAGCGAGTTTGACCTGTACCTGATGGGCGAGGGCCGCCACTACGACACCTACGAGAAACTCGGCGCGCACATTAAAACCGTGCAGGAAGTGCAAGGCGTGAATTTTGCAGTCTGGGCGCCCAGCGCGCGGCGCGTCAGCATAGTAGGCGACTTCAACCGCTGGGACGGCCGGGTGAATGTGATGCGTGCGCGCGGCTCCTCAGGCATCTGGGAACTTTTCATTCCAGAACTGAAGGACGGCGCGATTTACAAATATGAAATCATCGGCCCCAACGGCGACATGCTCCCGCTCAAAGCCGATCCCTATGCCTTCCGCGCCGAACTGCGCCCGGCCACCGGCTCCATCGTCGCCACGCTCGAAAATTATCAGTGGAACGACACCAAATGGATGAAGGAGCGCCCGCAGACCAACTGGTTCGAAGCGCCAATCTCCATCTACGAAGTCCATCTCGGCGGCTGGCGCCGCGTGCCGGAGCAGAATAACCGCTGGCTCAGCTACCACGAGCTCAGCGACCAGTTGATTCCCTACGTCAAGAATCTGGGCTACTCGCACATCGAATTGCTTCCCATCATGGAGCACCCCTTCGATGGTTCGTGGGGCTACCAAACGCTGGGCTACTTCGCCGCCACCAGCCGCTACGGCACGCCTGATGAATTCATGGAGTTTATCGACCGCTGCCACGACGCCGGCATCGGTGTAATTCTCGACTGGACACCCGCGCACTTCCCGCGCGACACCTACGGCCTCGCGCAGTTCGATGGCACGCATCTCTACGAGCACTCTGACCCGCGCCAGGGCGCGCAACTCGATTGGGGCACGCTGGTCTACAACTACGGGCGCAACGAGGTTCGCAATTATCTAATTTCCAACGCGCTGTTCTGGCTGGACAAATACCACATCGACGGCCTGCGCGTGGACGCCGTGGCCTCCATGATCTATCTGGACTACTCGCGAAAGCCCGGTGAGTGGATCCCCAATAAGTTTGGCGGCCGCGAAAACCTTGAAGCCGTGGACTTCCTGAAGCGGCTCAACGAAATCACCTTCGAGCGCTTCCCCGGCATTCTGACCATCGCGGAAGAGTCCACCGCGTGGCCCAGCGTCTCACGCCCCACCTATCTCGGCGGGCTGGGTTTTAGTATGAAATGGAATATGGGCTGGATGAATGACACGCTGAAATACTTCTCAGCCGACCCCGTGCATCGCAAGTACGAGCACAACAAGCTGACCTTCTCGCTTATCTACGCCTTCACCGAGAATTTCGTTCTGCCCTTCTCGCACGACGAAGTGGTCCACGGCAAAAACACCCTGCTCCACAAAATGCCCGGCGACATGTGGCAGCAGTTCGCCAACCTCCGGCTGCTATACGCCTATCAGTACGCTCACCCGGGTAAAAAACTGTTGTTCATGGGCGAAGAGTTCGGCCAGCGCCAGGAGTTCAGCGAAGCCCGGAGTCTCGACTGGCACCTGTTGCAATACGATTCCCACCAGGGCTTGCAGCAGCTTGTCGCCGATCTCAACCGCGTCTACGCCGCGGAGCCCTCGCTGCACCAGGTAGACTTTGAGTGGCAGGGCTTCGAGTGGATTGATGCCAATGACGCGGACAACAGCATCTTCTCGTTTGTCCGGCACGGCAAAAAGCCCCAAGACCTGATGGTAGTCATTCTGAACGCCACCCCCGTCCTGCGCGGCGACTACCGGATAGGCGTGCCCCAGCCGGGATTCTACGCCGAAGCGCTCAACACCGACTCCGGGGTGTATGGCGGTTCGAACGTCGGCAACCTCGGCGGTGTCCGGACCGAGGCAGTTCCACATATGGGCCGGCCCTATTCGCTGCTGCTAACCATTCCCCCTTTGGCCGGACTGTTCCTGAAATGGACCCCAGAACCCTGAAACCAGCGCTATTTTCACCGCTGTACCGGCAACCACCTCAAATCTAGGTTTTCTCGGAAACATTTTCAGAAGGTCTCACGTATGTGTGTTTAGTGCCCAGGGAGGCATGCCCACTATGCTGAGTCGCACAAAAAGTCTCTTCGCCACGCTTCTTCTCGCTGCAACCGCTTCCGCCCTGCTTCAGACCCCGGCTTTCGCTCAATCGTCTTCCGCGCCTGCCAAGGGCGAGCGCTGGCTGCACGTCCGGGTGGTCAATTCCGACGACAAAAACGACATCGTGCGCGTCAACCTGCCGCTGGACTTGGCTGAAAGCGTCCTGCCAACCATCAACAAGAACAACCTGCACAACGGCAAAGTCACCATCGACCAGGCCCACATGAAGGACGTGGACCTCCACGCGCTGATCAACGCAGTGCGCACGGCGAAGGACGGCGAATACGTGACGGTGCAGAACTCTGACCAGGACGTCCGCGTGGCCAAGCAAGGCGGGCACCTGCTGGTGCACGTGAAAGACAAAAACCGGAATGAACATTCCAAGCATTCCGAAGTCGAAGTGAAGATCCCCATGCACGTGATCGACGCGCTGTTCAGCGCGGGCAAGGACGAACTGGACCTGGTCGCCGCACTACACGCGCTGGCGCAGCAGGGCGACACCGAACTCGTTTCCGTAAAAGCCGACGAAAGCACCGTGCGCGTCTGGCTGGATTCCAAGAACGCCGGCGACTAGCCTCATCCATCTCGACAGGAATCGGAGAAAACGAAATGATCATTGCAAAAATTGCCCTGGGACTGGCCAGCACCGTAGCGTTTGCCACCGTGTACACCATGCGCGAGGGCCTGATCAGCGTGCAGGTCGATGAGTGTCGCGAGGGCGGCTCACACGTCCATTTGTACGTGCCGGCCGCGGCCATTCCGATGGCCGCGCACTTCGCCCCCCGCGACAAGATGGAACAAGTCGCCGAACGCGTCCAGGAGTGGCTGCCGGCGGTACGCCAACTGACCAAAGAACTGGAGAAATATCCCAATGCCGAATTTGTGGACGTGCAGGACGGCAAGGACCACGTGCAGATCGGCACGCACAACGGCAAATTGCGCATCGATGTGCGGGAGCCTGGCGAGGAAGTGCATATCGCTTGCCCCATCGAAACTATCGACGACCTGATTGGACAACTGGGCAGCAACCGGCCGGGCGCGTAGTAGCGCCTGGCCTATGTTTTGACTTAGCTGTGTGGCTGAAACTTGGCTGTGCCAAGCTGAACTACTCGGCGTGTTCTTCCTTCACGTCACTAGGAATGAAGTAAATTTCTTCAAACATCCCGTCTTTCTTCCACCCGGCCCGTTGCAAAATACCACGGCCATTTTCCACCATGTTGGGATGGCCGCACAGGTAGCCCGTGGTTTCCTGCGGCTTCAGTCCCCAAACGTCGACGTACTTGCGGATCAAGTCGTCCACCCGCCCCGTTTCGCCGCTCCACGCCTGGTCTTCCCAGGGACGACTCACCGTGGTCACTAATTTCAACCACGGCACTTCCGCCGCTATTTTTTCCATCTCTTCGCGGTAGCCAAATTCCCACGAGCGGCTTCCCCCCTGCACGCAAAACAATTTATGATCGCCGGGCATCGGGCTGTCGCCATTTTTCCAGTCGCGATACAGTGTGCGCACATAGCTTACGAACGGCGCGATGCCCGTCACCGTGGACAGCAGCAGATGATTTTTGCGCCCACTGCGCAAATCCAACGTAAAGCGGCCTTTGGAAATTTTCCGGCAGAACAGGGCATCTCCAACGTTGAGTTTGTAGAGATGCGGCGTCAAAGCCCCATGCGGGACCAACTCCAGAAAGAATTCCAGGGCCTCTTCGTACGGAGATGAAACGATTGAGTAAGCGCGCTCGATACGCAACCCCTCGTGTTCCACACCGAGCGTGGCGTATTGTCCCGCCAAGAATTTGAACGGGCCACCAGGATCCACGCGAATCAGCCAAAGATCCGGCGCAAGATCTTTGCGTTCAATAATCTTCGCCTGATAGTGTTTGTCCCCGGGCAGCATGTGCTTCTCCTAACAATGTTGGCGCGAGTGGATCGCGCAGAACTATTCGTAAGCCAGCGCCACCACCGGATCGTAACTCGCGGCCCGTAGCGCCGGATAAATGGCTCCGGTTGCCGCGCCCACAAACGCCAGCATCACCGCGGAAAAAATCCAGGCGGCAGAGATTAACACGGTCAGGCCCGGATTGGTCTGTTTCAAAATGGCTTGCACCAGAAAGGTGATGAATATCCCTGAAGCGGTGCCCATCAACGTCAGTATAAAAGTCTCGCCGAGCAGCATGCGCACCACGTCGAACCTCGAAAATCCCAATGCCTTAAGGATGCCGATCTCGCGTGTACGTTCCATCACCAGCGTATGCATATTCAGCAGCACCACCAGGAAGCTGATCACAATTCCAAGAGCCACCATAGTGCGCGTGAACGGCCGCAGTTGCGGCAGGTTCGACGAGGTCATCAGCGTGACGTATTCCGACAGCGAGCGCACGCTGTTCTGCGGATCGAGCTTCAAAATCTCCGCGCGCGTTCCTTCCGTATCTCCTTTGCTGCGAACGTAAAACATCGAAACGCGCTTGTCGGCGCCGGCCAGATCTTGCGCCGTGCGCAGCGGAATAAAATACCGCGCGCCTTTACCGTGCGCCACAATCCCGCTCACGGTAAACACGTGATTCAGCAGCGTCACCTGGCTGCCCACTTTTAATTTTTTGGATTGCGCCATGATGTCGTCGGCGATGACTTCATCCGGCCCCTCAAACGCCCGGCCCGCCCGAAACAAGAATCCTTTGCTGAGCGCATTGAACTTGCGGTAGTCGATGCCGTACACCATCACCAGATTTTTTGGCTCGGTAAGGATTACGGTGGGCGCCACGTCGTCCACGCTCGCAAGTCCTGAAATCTTGTCGCCCAGCGATTCCTGCATAACCGCAC
>DATCOK010000376.1:0-1627 GCA_036564765.1 Candidatus Acidiferrum sp.
TCTCGCCCAATGTCCCGCCTGCGCCGCCGTGGTCCTGCGCGAAGGACGTCTGCAACAAGCGATCGCATCGCTCGAGCAGCCTGCCGATTCGCTGGATCGCTCCGGGCTGCTCTTGGCGCAATGCCGCGGCGAGCTGGCCGAGGCGCTTGACGATCACGCGGCCCATGCGAACCGCTTCGCGTGGCGCTCCATTTTTTCTCCCGTTGCGTGGTGGGGCTCGCTGCGCCACACGCTGATCTATCATCCCGCGATGAGCATGACGGTGCTGGTGGTGGCCGGATTTCTCGCGGGCGTCGCGGGCCAGAGGCTGCGCGTCGTTCCGCCGCAGGCGGTTTCGGTGCGCCCGGCGATGACGGTTTCCGCCTCGCCCAAAATTACCGACCAGCAATTGCAGAGCGCCGGAAGCGCCCACGTGGCCTGGGTAACGCCGTCCGGCTCGCGCACTCCCACCGTGCAGGTGCAACTGATGTCGCAAACACCGATGAATATCGTCGGCGCACCCGATGACGCGGACGTGGAGCGCGCGCTCACTTTCGTCCTGGAAAACAGCCAGCAATTCGATCCCGACGCGCGCCTCGATTCGCTGGAGGTGTTGCGCACGCGCGCCGTGGATCCGGATGTGCGCCGCTCGCTGTGCGCCGCGGCCCGGCTGGACCGTAATCCGGGCGTGCGTATGAAGGCGATCGAAGCGCTGCAGGGATTCGAGCAGGACCCCGCGGTCCGGCGGACGCTTCTCGACGCGCTGCAAAGCGACGACAATTCCGGAGTGCGCGTCGAAGCCATCAACATTCTTCTCAGCGCGCTGCGCTCCGGCAACGGATTTATCGCGCCCGATCCGCAAACGCTGGGCGTGCTGCGCGACCGCTTGCGCAGTGATCCCAACAATTACGTCCGCCTGCAAAGCCAAGCCGCCCTGCGCGAACTTGGTTCCGCCGACCGTCCATAACTGTTTGGCCGTACACGCCGCGACCGCCTCAAGATATTTGCCATCCGTATGTGAGACGTTTGACCTCTTCAGCCGTCAAAAACGCACAGAGCGCCAGATTGTTTGTAGGGCATGGCTTCAGCCATGCCGTAACATGCTGGAAACAAAGCGGCTTCACAGGTTACGGAAAAAGTAGTTTATTTTGTCATTCCGAGCGAAGCGAGGAATCTCTCTTCGATTCAACCACATGAAAAGAAAGAGAGATTCCTCGCTTCGCTCGGAATGACAAAAGGTGTGGGGCTCTTTTTCCGCAGCCTCTTCAGCCGCTGGCCTGTTCTCAATCGCGGCGCCACACGGACGCGAAAGCCTGTGCTGGACGAAATCTTATGCTGAATCGGCAAAAACTTGTTGCGGTAGCAGCGGTGATTCTGGCAATGATGCCGTCGCCGATTTTTGCCCGCCGTCATTCCCTTCGCGCTGAGCCGGGGCCGCGCAATCCTGGCGCATTCCTCATCGAGGATCCCTCCAACTCTGACCCGCCTGAAAATTTCCCGAAACTCTCCGCCGAAAAATCGGGGACCATTCCCACGAAAAACGGGCGCTCCCTGCGCGTGAACGTGGAGCTGGGCAATGTCCGAGTGTTCACCGATGAGTCCGCGCACATTTCTTATCACGCGATCGTGGAGGCGGACTCCCGCGATC
>DATCOK010000377.1:0-9885 GCA_036564765.1 Candidatus Acidiferrum sp.
CCATACAGGTGCGTCTTGTTCTTCGGAACTTCCTCCACCGCAATCGCGCCGACACCCGTCGCCTCGTAAACATCCACCAGTTGCTTGGTCGCCGGATTTTTTCCCGGAATCAACACGTCGCCGAGCAGCACCGCAAAAGGCTCATCGCCCACCAAATCCCGCGCCACCAAAACCGCGTGTCCCAGTCCCAGCGGCTCTTTCTGCCGCGTGTAACTGATCTGCACCATGTCGCTGATGCTGCGCAGCATCTGCGCCTGATCCTTTTTACCTTTCTCTTCCAAATGCCGCTCGAGTAGCGGCGCCGCATCGAAATGATCCTCGATCGAACTCTTCCCGCGCCCGGTCACAATAATGATGTGCTCGATGCCCGACGCTACGCACTCTTCCACCACGTACTGAATTTGCGGCTTGTCGACCACCGTCAGCATCTCTTTCGGCTGTGCTTTGGTGGCCGGAAGAAAACGCGTGCCCAACCCCGCGGCGGGCAGCACCGCCTTGCGAACTTTCTTTATTTTATGCTGGGGATTTTCTTGGCCGGCGCCTGCGGGAACAGTTCTATCGTTGGTCATAAGGTTTCATGAAAGTAGCCGTTGCCTCGCGGATTTGTCAATCCAACCGTCACTGTAGAACAATGAGAAGCTGTTGCCGGTGACGCACCCGTGAGTACCCGTATTCTAGGCATCGAATCTTCCTGCGACGAGACCGCCGCCGCCGTGGTCACCGACGGCGTGGAGGTCCTGTCCAACGTCGTCGCCTCGCAGATCGACATTCACAAAAAATACGGCGGCGTCGTCCCCGAGCTGGCCTCCCGCGAACACCTGCGCCAGATCGTCCCGGTCGTCCGCGAAGCTTTAGCCCAGGCGCAGGTGAAGCTGAGCGACCTCGACGCCATCGCCGTAACCCAAGGCCCGGGACTCGTAGGTGCGCTGCTGGTAGGAATAACGTACGGGAAAACTCTCGCCGCCGCGCTGCACAAACCGCTCATCCCCGTGAACCATCTCGAAGGCCACGTGCACGCCGTCTTTCTCGAAGCCCATCGCGCCGGTCGCGCCGCAAAATTTCCCGCCGTCTGCCTCATCGTCTCCGGCGGCCACACGGTCCTCTACCAAGTCAGCGAAAAACCGCTCGACCTCACGCGTGAAGGGTCGACTTTGAACTACCGCAAAATCGGCCAGACCCGCGACGACGCCGCCGGCGAAGCCTACGACAAAGTCGCCAAACTCCTTGCCCTCGGCTATCCCGGCGGCCCAATCCTGGATCGCCTCGCAAGCGCCGCCGCCGGCGCGCCCGCTCCCGTAAAATTCGGTCTCACCAGGACGCGCGGCAACCCGCTCGACTTCAGTTTCAGCGGACTAAAAACCGCCGTCCTCTACCACCTGCGCGAACACCCGGAATACACCGAAGCCATCAGCGCCCGCCAAGCAGCCCTCGCCCGCGGAGAAAATTCCTACGCGGCGCTGCTTCCGCTGTGCAATGCCCAAACACTCGCGCTCATCCGCGAATTTCAGAATAATGTCGTGCGCACCCTGGTGGACCGCACCATGATCGCCGCCGAATCCATCTCCGCCGAAACGATTCTCGTCTCCGGTGGTGTCGCCGCCAACAGCGCCCTGCGTGCCGAATTCGAAAGCCGCGCTAAAACCGTCGACCTCGAAGTATTTTTCCCCAGCCGCGCGCTCTCTACCGACAACGCCGCCATGATCGCCGCTGCAGGCTACGCTCGCTTTCGCGCCGGAATGTTTGCCAACTCCACGCTAGAGCCCGACCCCGCGCTGTCGCTCACCTAATCGCGCGTAAGACGCCGCTCGCCAGCCGCCTCCGCGCTAACAATTCCTCACGAAAGAAATTCCGCGCCGGCCACCAGGCTCCGCTTCTACTTGTAATGTAGAATCACCGAACTCATGCGCATTGCCATGGATAGCGGCGGCACCTTCACAGACTGCGTTTTCGTGCGCGAAGGCCAACTCCACATCATCAAAGTTGCTTCGCGTCCCGACGCTCCGGCGGAAGCCATCGCCGAAGCGGTGCAACTAGCCATCAAGCAAGATCCCCAAGCAGCGCCGCTCGATCTCGTTTGCGGCACCACCGTCGGAACCAACGCACTCCTCGAAAGACGCGGTGGCCGCATAGCCCTCGTCACCACCGCCGGCTTCGAAGACGTCCTCGAAATTGGCCGCCAGGCCCGCCCCGAACTCTACAACCTCATGGTGCAACGCGCCGAGCCGCTAGCGCCCGGCTCGCGCCGCTTCGGAGCCCGCGAACGCCTCTCTGCCGATGGCTCGGTCACTCAATTGTTAACCGCCACCGAGGTTTCCCGCATCGCACGCCGCGTTTCACGCGCAGCCGCCGACGCCGTCGCCATTTGTTTCCTTTTTTCTTTCCGCAACGCCATTCACGAAAAGCGCCTAGCGAAAAAGTTACGCGCTGCCGGCTTGGCCGTCTCCGTCTCGCACGAAATTCTCCCCGAATTCCGCGAGTACGAACGCACCTCCACGACAGTCATCAACGCCTACCTAACACCAGTCATGAGCGGCTATCTTCGAGAAACTACGCAACGTATCGCCGCTCTGAATGCCAAAACCAAACAGAACATTTTTCGCCGTAAGTCAAAACAATTTGCCCGGCCCTCGCAAGTTCGCATCATGCAATCCAACGGCGGCATCATCTCCGCCGAACAAGCCGCTCGGGAACCAGTCCGTACCATCCTGTCCGGCCCGGCTGGCGGAGTCATCGGCGCCACAAACGCTGCCGCGCTAGCCAGAATCGAAAAAAGCATCAGCTTCGACATGGGCGGCACTTCTACCGACCTCGCGCTGCTTGCCGGAACTCTGCGCACCACCAGCGAAGCCGTCGTCGCCGGAATGCCGGTAGCCGTTCCCATGCTCGAAATTCACACCGTCGGCGCAGGCGGCGGCTCCCTCGCCCGCTTCGACGCCGGCGGTGCCTTGCGCGTCGGCCCGCAAAGCGCCGGAGCCAATCCCGGCCCTATTTGCTACGGTCGCGGCATGCAACCCACGGTGACCGACGCACACGCGGTGCTCGGCCATCTTGGATCCGCCGGGTTACTCGGCGGCGCCTTTGCGCTCGATATCCCTCGCGCGCGCAAGCTCATGGACCAATACCTTTATAGTGCCCGCGCAAGTTTTCGCACCCTCGAACAGTTTGCTCAAGGCATCCTCGCCGTCGCCAACTCCGTCATGGAAAAAGCCATCCGCGTCATCTCCGTCGAGCGTGGCCACGACACTCGCGATTACTCCCTGATCGCTTTCGGCGGCGCCGGCGGACTGCACGCGTGCGATCTCGCTGATGCCCTCGAAATGCGCCAGGTGCTCGTCCCTATGTTTCCGGGGGGCCTCTCGGCGTTGGGTATTCTTCAGGCAGACGTGGTAAAGGAACTCTCCCGGACAGTTCTGATCCCGGCCGAAGACTTCGCCGCAAGCGAGCGGAGCTTGAAGAAATTATTCGCCCCTCTAGCCGCGCAAGCTCAAAACACTCTCGCCTCCGAGGGATTTGCTCGAAACAAAATGCGCTTGGCCATGAGCCAAGATATGCGTTACGTCGGCCAGGCCTACGAACTCAATATTCCCCTCCACGGAAACATCGTCGAGGCCTTTCATCTCGCCCACGAACAGCGTTACGGCTACCACGACCTAACCAAAAGAGTCGAGATTGTGAATATCCGCTGCCGCGCCACCGGCTTAACGGAGAAGCTGCCGACCAATAAAATCCCCGCGCGTAAACGCAGTGACGGACCGCTCAGCTCACTCTCTTCAGAAATCTTCCTTGACGAAAAACTTCGCAAATCCAATGTCTACCGTCGTGAAGAATTGCGCGCGCATGATACGTTCCGCGGCCCCGCTATCCTCATGGAATACAGCGGCACCACCATCGTGCCGCTAGGATGGCAAGGAAGTGTCGACTCCTACGGCCAGCTCCTGCTCCGGCGAGGCACTCGATGAGTGCCTTACGCAATCGCCGCCATCTCAAAATCCCGCGAGCAGTCCGCCGCGCAGACCCCACTCGCCTCGAAGTCTTCAAAAATATTTTCCATTCCATCGCCGAAGAAATGGGCGCCACTCTTCGCCGCTCCGCCTTTTCCCCCAACATCAAGGAGCGCCGCGACTATTCCTGCGCGGTCTACGATTCGAGGGGCGAAGTCCTGGCCATGGGCGACCACATGCCCGTGCATCTCGGCTCCATGCCTGCCTCGGTGGCCGCCGCACGCGCCGCCCTGCAACTCGCACCTGGCGACATCGCCGTCCTCAACGATCCCTTCGCTGGTGGCACCCATCTCCCCGACCTCACCATGGTTATGCCCGTCCACTTTCAGAATAAACACCAGCCGATTTTTTACGTCGCCAATCGCGCCCATCACGCCGACATCGGCGGCGCCGTCGCCGGTTCCATGGGCCCCGCCCGCGAGATTTTCGAAGAAGGCTTACGCATTCCTCCCGTCCGCATTTTTCGCCACGGAGAATTAAACCGCGACGTTATGTCCCTGATTCTCGCCAATGTCCGTACCGCCGCGGAGCGCGAAGGCGATCTCGCCGCACAAATCGCCGCCTGCCGCACCGGAGAGCGCCGCCTCCTCGCTGTCTGCAAAAAATACGGTCGGGACGAACTCCAGACCTATGGCAAATTTCTGCTCGAATATTCCGAAAGCATGATGCAGTCCGCCCTGGGCGAGCTAAAACCCGGTGTATACATCGCCGAAGACTTTCTCGATGGCGACGGCGTAACCAACGAACCGCTAAAAATTCGCGCCCGAATAAAAATAAAACGCGACTCCGCCGAAGTCGATTTCTCCGGCTCCGACCCGCAATGCGCCGGAAACGTCAACGCTGTCGAAGCCATCGCCATATCCGCCGTCTACTACGTTTTCCGCTGCCTCATTACCGACGACGTCCCCGCCACCTCCGGCTTGCTCCGCCCGATCCGCATCCACACGCCCGCAGGAACCATCGTCAACGCTCAAGCGCCCGCCGCCGTCGCCGGTGGCAACGTGGAAACTTCCCAGCGCATGGTCGACACGCTATTTCGCGCCTTGGCTAAAGCCGCTCCTACCCGCATCCCAGCCGCCAGCCAGGGCACCATGAACAATCTGACCCTCGGCGGCCGCGACCCGCGCAATAACAACTTCCCCTTCGCCTACTACGAAACCATCGCCGGCGGCATGGGCGCGCGCCCCGGCCGCGACGGCATCTCCGGCGTCCACACCCACATGACCAATTCCTGGAACACTCCCATCGAAGTCTTCGAACAAACCTATCCCGTCCGTGTCAAAAAATATTCGTTGCGTCCCAAATCAGGGGGCTCAGGAAAATCTCGCGGTGGCGACGGCATCATTCGTGAAATCGAACTCCTCGCTCCTACTCAGGTTGGCATCCTCAGCGACCGCCGAGAGCGTGGCCCCTACGGTCTAAACGGCGGCGCCCACGGCAAGCCCGGCAAAAACGAACTTATTCGCCGCGGCAAGAAATCCCGTCTGGCAGGGAAGTGCACGTTCCGCGCAGAGACCGGCGACATCATCCGCATCGAGACCCCCGGCGGAGGCGGATTTGGAAAACCCGAGTAAAATTGGCCCGAATCACAACTCTGTCGCAATTTTCCGTCGACGATCGCCCGCGAAGAGTCGATTTGAGCCGTGTGGTAGAATAGTTAGTTTATGAGTGAGCGAAATTTTACATTGAGCATTGCCGCGCAGCCGCTATCCAAAACGATTGAGTTCGACCCCGAGGACGAATACCGCCCGGAGCCGGAACCAGAAGCCCTTCCGCCCGCGTGGCTCGACGGCAGCGTCCGCATCGGCATCCACACCTCCGTCGCCGGCGGCCATCGTAACGCGCTCGAAACCGCGCGCAAGCTCGGCTGCAACGCGCTACAAATCTTTTCCGCCAGCCCACGTATGTGGCAAGGCCCGTCGGCGCGCGTCGCTGACGTGGATGCTCAACAATTCCGTGCCCGCCGCGCTGAGCTCGCCCTTGGCCCGCTGGTCGTCCACGCCAACTACTTGATCAATCTCGCCTCGCCGCAGCCCATGCTGCGCGTCCGCTCCATCCAAGCCTTTCATGAAGAATTGGTCCGCGCACTCTCCCTGGGCGCGGATTACCTCGTGGTCCATCCCGGCAATCGCGGCGAAGCCACCTGCGAGCAATCCGTCGCCACTGTCATCGAATCCCTGAAGCAGGCCTCCAAGCGCGTGCAACTCGGCGGTCTGCGCATCCTGCTCGAAAATACTGCGGGAATGGGCACCTGCCTGAGTTCCCGCCTCGAAGAAATGGCAGACATTCTCGCCGGCCTGAAGGGCGTTCCCGTGGACGTCTGTCTCGACACCGCGCACCTCTTCGCCTCCGGGTACGAACTCCGCAGCGAAGAAGGCCTTTCCGCGACCATCGCGCAAATCGATTCCACCATCGGCCTCGAGCGCGTGCGCGTCATGCACCTTAATGACTCCAAGATTCCCCTCGGCGGCCGCGTCGATCGCCACGAACAAATCGGCAAAGGCAAGATCGGCCTCGACGCCTTCCGCAGAATTTTGACCCATCCGCGTTTGAGCGCCGCCGCGCCCGAAGGCCTTGCGGGTCGCGCCTTCATTCTGGAAACTCCTATCGAGAATCCCGGCGATGACCGCCGCAACGTCGCAACGCTGTGGGAACTGGCCGGACTCAAAGACCACGCGCCCGAGCCTGAAAAGGGTTTCTCCATGATGACCCCCGCGCTGAAGAAAAGAGTCGACGCCCAGCGCGCCGTGGATAAGAAGACCGCGGCCGCGGAAGAACGCAGAAAGCTTAGCGGCGCGAAAGTCGTCAACATCGCCGACCTGCGTGCCAATCGCGCAATCCCCAAAACGATCGAGTCCCCAAAGGGAATCGTCAGCGCAAAAAAGAAAAGTACTGCGAAAAAAGCAAAAACGAAGAAAACAACCGGAGCCAAGCGCAAAAGGGGATAGTTAAGAGTGGCGGAATACAACCCACAAGCGATCGAAGCAAAATGGCAAAAACGCTGGGAAGATGCGCGGGTATTCGAGACGGAAGCGGATCCGTCGAAGCCAAAATATTATTGCCTGGAAATGCTGCCCTACCCCTCGGGCACGTTGCACATGGGCCACATGCGCAACTACACGATTGGCGACGTCGTCGCCCGCGTAAAGCGCATGCGCGGCTTCAACGTGATTCATCCCATGGGCTGGGACGCCTTCGGTCTGCCCGCGGAAAACGCCGCGATCAAGAACAACACTCACCCCCGAACCTGGACCAATAACAACATCGCCGAATTTCAGCGCGTCCTGCGCCGCTTCGGCTTCAGCTACGACTGGCGTCGCGAAATTTCCACCTGCGAACCGGAATACTACCGTTGGAACCAGTGGTTTTTTCTGCGCATGCTGGAGCGCGGCCTGGCCTACCGCAAAAAGAGCCGCGTCAACTGGTGTCCCAGGTGCGCCACCGTGCTCGCCAACGAGCAGGTCGTCAACGGCTACTGCTGGCGCCACGAAGACACCCTCGTCGAAACCCGCGAGATCGAGCAATGGTTCCTGAAAACCACCGCCTATGCCGATCAACTGCTCGATGACTTAAAACTTCTCGAAGGCGGCTGGCCCGAGCGCGTCATCACCATGCAGCGCAACTGGATCGGCAAATCCACCGGCGCAAAGGTAAAGTTCTCCATCGCCGAGGCCGCTTCCGGTGCCGCGCTTGAAAAAAGCGCCACTTCGTCATCCATCGAAGTCTTCACCACGCGTATCGACACTATCTACGGCGCAAGCGCGCTAATTCTCGCGCCAGCCCACCCGCTCGTCGCTCCACTGCTCGCCGGTTCGCGCGAAGAAGCCGCCGTCACCGTGACTCTCAAAGAGATGCGCCAAAGTTCCGCGAAGGCCGAAGATCTCGCCACCGCCGAAAAAGTAGGCTTTTTCACCGGCCGTTACGCCGTCAATCCCTTCAACGGTGCAAAAATTCCCATTTGGGTCGGGAACTTTGTGCTCATGGAATACGGAACTGGTGCAGTAATGTGCGTTCCCGCTCACGACGAACGAGACTTCGAGTTCGCCACGAAATATAACCTCGCGATCCCGGTTGTCGTCCAACCCACGGATGGCGAAGCGCTCGACTCCAACGTGCCAAAAGAGCCGTTCACGGACTATGGCACCAGCGTGAATTCCGGCCCCTACTCCGGCCTCTCCACAGAAGACGCGCTTACGCGCATGTCCGAACACGCCGAAGTTCAGGGCTTCGGCAAACGCGAAACCGTTTTTCGCCTGAAAGACTGGGGCATCTCGCGCCAGCGTTACTGGGGCACGCCCATCCCCGTGATTTACTGCGAAAAAGAGGGCATGGTCCCGGTGCCCGATGCCGACCTGCCCGTAATTCTTCCCGCGAATCCGAAACTCACCGGCATGGGTGAATCTCCGCTCGCCGCCACTCCCGAATTCGTCAACGTGAAATGTCCGAAGTGCGGCGGCGATGCCCGTCGCGAAACCGACACCATGGACACCTTCGTCGACTCCTCTTGGTATTTCTACCGCTACTGCGACCCGCACAACGACCAGGCTCCCTACGACAAAAGTAAAGTCGCCTACTGGTTTCCCATCGACCAGTACATCGGTGGGATCACCCACGCCATTCTGCACCTTCTCTATTCCCGCTTCTGGTGCAAAGTCATGCGCGACCTCGGACTCGTCACCCACAGCGAACCCATCGCCCGCCTCTTCACCCAAGGCATGGTGCAAAAAGGCGGTGTGGCCATGTCCAAGTCCAAAGGCAACGTCGTCGGTGCCGAAGAAATGGCCCAAAAATACGGCGCGGACACCGGCCGCCTCTACACCCTCTTCGCCGCCCCTCCAGAAAAAGACCTCGAGTGGAGCGAAGAAAGTATCGAAGGTTCCTGGCGCTTCCTGAATCGGGTTTTCCGCTTGGTCGATCGCCACGCCGCCGCCGTGCGTCAGGTGAAGGCCGCCAGCACCGCGGCCCTCGCGAACGCTAACCCCTCGGGAAAAGAAAAACAACTCCTGCGCAAAACGCATCAGACCCTGCGCCGCGTCACCCAGGATTTCGAGACGCGTTGGCACTTCAACTCCGCCATCGCGCTCATCATGGAATTAACCAACGAAATTCATGCCCTCGAACCGCTCGATGAAGGTGTGCGCCCCGAAGTGCAAAAAGAAGTGCTCGAACTTCTCACGCTCATGCTCGCGCCCATGACCCCACACATCGCCGCGGAAATGTGGGAAATGCTCGGGCACACCGAAGGCCAGTGGACTGCCGCATGGCCCTCCCATGACGCGGAACTTGCGCGCGACACCGAAGTAGAAATCGTCGTCCAGGTCAACGGCCGCGTACGCGGCAAATTGAAAGTTCCCGCCAACATGGCCCAGGAGGAGTTGGTCGCCATGGCCCAGGCCGATCCCGGCGTGGCTGCACATCTGGCCGGCAAACACATCGTGAAAATTATTTTCGTTCCCAATAAACTCATCAACCTGGTGGTGGCCTGATGGCGAGCGCAACGAAACCGGTGCAGCCGGAGAAACGTATGGACGCGGAACTGGGCGGCATCGTCGTTCTCGACTTCGGCGGCCAATACACCCAGCTCATTGCCCGCCGCATCCGCGAGCAGCAAGTCTTTTCTTCCATCCTCCCCTGCACCATCTCGATGGACGAAATGATGAAGCTCGAGCCCGTTGGTGTGGTGCTCTCCGGCGGCCCCAGCTCCGTCTACGACCCGGAAGCGCCGAAGTGTGACGCCAAGCTGCTCTCGCTTGGCGTACCCGTCCTCGGAATTTGCTACGGCATGCAGTGGATCACCCACACTCTCGGCGGAAAAGTCGAGCCCGCCGAACGTCGCGAATACGGGCGCGCGCAACTCAATATTGAAAACGCCGGCGCACTGGAC